>QNZU01000096.1 GCA_003978405.1 Sulfurospirillum sp. | reverse complement strand
GACTCAATGGATTTAAATACCATAACCAACGAAGCTCACTCCATCAAAGGAAGTGCGGCAAATCTAAAACTTGATGAGATATCAAAACTGGCATTGATCATTGAACAGGCATCAAAAAACAACCTAAAGTGTGACTACAATCTTGTCCTTGGCAAAATGGAGGAGAAGGTCAAACAAATAAACTAAAAACAAAACCCTCCATTGACAAAAAAAGTAAACTTGCTAAAATAATAGAACCTTCTGAATTACTTCCTGATCGAACAACCTCTGCAACGGAAGGGTCAAAACGAAGTTTTGGGGGTACCCACCGTGAAGCCGTTTGAGAGCAGGAAGGACTTCAGAGGGTTCTATAATACAAAAAAAGTGTAAATATCACCTTTATCACTCTAACAACAGATAATTTCGATTACCTCTTGGAAAGATTTTATAATTTAGATCACTGCTTAACTCCTCATCTACACTTGAGCCTTTAAAGAGTAGTACCAAAGTATCTGACCTGATAAAATCTTTTGCCAAATCCAAAAGAGCCTTTGTCTTAGTAACAGCTCTTGAAGTGATAAGATCAACTTTAAAAGATTTGATGTTCTCTACTCTATCTGCTACTATCTTGACATTTTCAAGTCCATATTCGCTTTTTATTAGATATAAAAATGCCACTCTTTTTTGTAAAGGTTCTACTAAAGTAAAGTGAATATGAGGGTATTGTATAGCTAGTACCATTCCGGGAAATCCTGCTCCGGTACCAATATCCAAAATACTCTCAATTTTCTTAAAATCTATAAACTTCCTTATATATAGTGAGTCATCTATATGCTCCATGACCTCATCGGGGGTTTTTGCACCGCTAAGTTTATGGATTTTATTATATTTTAGAAGAAGGTTGATGTATTTTTCATATTTTTGCATAGGGTATTATACCCTAGCAAAATTTATTTCAAAATCTCTATATTATCACTGCTGTTTAGATCAAGATAAAAGTCAACTATTCCATCTTTTTGGACTTGAACCCTTTTGGCAGGCAAGCCATTTTGTTTGATAGAAGCAGTTTCTCCTTTCTTAAAAGATGTAACGGCGATGATATGAAAACTTCCATTTTCATCATTGTAGCTGAAGTTTAGATGATCACTCTCAGCTCTTGATTTTGGAAAAAGAACAATACTATCACCTACTTTGGTACCAATTGTTTCGTTACCGCTTATTAGCTTTGCTTCTAGAGGTGTTTGGTCTTTGTCATTTACACATATTACATTTAGTATCTGATCATAAGATTTTCCTGTCGGTACTTCAAGCTCAAGTCTCCAGTTTCCAGTTTTGTCCTGAGGATTTTTTTTACTCGCTTTTACTATACCGGTATTTGTAGGTGTGGTGTTTACATCCATTCCATCATAGTAAGGATATGCCTCTTTTGAATATCTATCTATATTCCCCAAAACTTTCAAAGTTGCATTTTGCGGATACAGAGTAAAGTTTGTCAGTTTGACACTCTCTTTGTAGCTGTAACTCTCATCGTCATTTTTTTGATAGACTTTACTGATAGATATAAATTTATCTCCGTCAATCAAAGGCTTTTGATCTGATTGGGTATGCAAAAGATATCTTTTTTGGAAGCTTGGATCTGTTGATTCTACTCTGTCATAGACTATTGTTACAGGGTGTTTGTATCTTTTGTCCTGTAAAAATAGTATATCTCTTTTTTCCAAAGATACTGAGTTAGAATCATATGCTTTTGTAGCATCTGCTTGCATATAGGTATAGCTGTCTGGTTTGAAAAGGTATTTTGTTACTCCGTCAAGTTTGCCAAATTTTTCCACCTCTTTAAAATCGATTGGATCGTGCTCTTTGTATATTTGTCCGCCGTCGTTTGGTATCTTTTTCTGCTCTTTTGGTATCTCTTTGTTGTAGTGGACAAAGTAGTAGTACTGCTGATTTGGATTATAGACTGTTATAGCATTGTGGGCTATGGTTCTAGTGTAGTAGTTTTTGTAGTGAGGTGTATCGGTAGCATCATAAAATCCACTATCCACTGCAAGTGTAGTTTTATAGTCAATTGTAAAACTGTTTTCATCTCTGTGGTGATGCCCCGCACTGTAAAATGGTGATGATTTAAATGTTAGCATTGTTGAGTTGTAGTCCCATCCGTCTCTTGCTATCACAACACCTGTCTGTTTGAAATATCTTGAGTGTGGAAGATCATTGAAATTTATATTTTTGGATTGATCTTGAGTATTTTTGTCACTAAGTAGAAATCGTATGAAATAGTTATGATTTTCAAAATTAAAATCTGTATCCCTCAATTGACTCAAATAGAGTTTTGTATAAGGGTCATTTTTATATCTTGCCTGATACAAAACTGCATATTCGCCTAGATTCATACCGTTGTCATTTACGGCATAATCTCCCATATTGCCAAATGTATGATTTGCTCTTAAGCCATAGATATACCAGTAGCTAAGATCCCCCATCCAATCCTCAAGCATCGTTTCACTTGTAGCAGAAGACCAGACCATATAGTTAAAGGTATAATCACCATAATAGTATCCATACATCCATCCAAGATGCCATCCTCCATCACTTGCGATGAATTTTTCAGTTTTTTCATAATTTCTAAACAGTTCTCTTATTTGTCTTAACTTTGAATCTGCATAGCTTTTAGTGAAAAATAGATCAAAATCACCATACATTGCCAAAAGAGCATCAGCTACAACACCGTGCCCCCATCTTGAGTGACTCTGTATAAAATTTGGATCTTTTGCCTGGTCCAGACTTAAAAATATCTCTATGTTTCTTTTTAAAGCAGCTCTTATCGTCTCCTTTTGTGATGAGCTTAAATCATCATAAAACCAGTCATATATCTCAGCCAATCTCGCTATCTTTGGTCGCACAAGATCATTTAATGCACTATCTTCTTTGCTTAACTCATCAACCGCCCACTTTGTTACCAACTCTTTGTATTTTGGATCTTGGGTCATAAAGGCATAAAATGCCAACAATCTTGGATAGTCCGTATCTTCAAAATATTTCTCAAGTCTATTTTTTGCCTCTTCATAAGAGATATTTGGAGGAAAGAGCTTTGGATTTGTGATGGTATCCTCTATAGTTTTCCAAGCACCAGAACTCATCTTAGATCTTAGATATGCAACATCACTGTCTCTAAAATAGATTCTTGGATGGTTTGGATATATGATCGAACTAAAGTCATTGATATGATTGTTAGTTGTGAGTGAAAACTTAGGAGGTGTTAAATCTTTCAAACTCCACTGCTCACTAGGAGCATTTTTGTTATATTTGTAATCATCAAACTTGTTTGAACTGTCATTAATAGAACCGCAACCAACAAGCAAAGAGATTGCTACTAATGAGAATATTTTTTTCATAAAACTTACCTTAGATATTAAAATTACATGATTATACTATCAGTAAACTTTAATTTAACTTTAATTTATTTAACAAGTTTTATTTTTTATTATATATTTTATATAAGATGTCCCAATTTGCTTTTTTTGGTATTTAGGTAATCTTTGTTGTATCTATTCTCTTGGATTATGATAGGAATCCTTTGAACAATGTCTATATTTTTTAAAGATTCTATCTTTTTAGGGTTGTTTGTGAGAAGTTTTATCTTTTTGATACCAAAATACTCTAGTATAAACTCAACTATCTCATAACTTCTCTCATCAGCACTAAAACCAAGCTGATGATTGGCTTCAACAGTATCAAGACCTTCATCTTGGAGAGCATAGGCATTTATTTTGTTTAAGAGTCCTATATTTCTACCCTCTTGACGAAGATAAAGCACCATTCCCCCCTCTTTTGCGATGAGCGAAAGTGCAAAGGAGAGCTGATCTCCACAGTCACATTTTTGGCTTCCAAGAGCATCACCTGTAAGACACTCACTATGAACTCTGACTATCGGTACTTCATCCAACTTTTCACTAAATATCACTAGATGCTCTTTATCTGCCTCTTTGAAAGACTGCACTAAAAATTGACCATATTTTGTCGGAAGTTTGGCGACTTTGGATATCTTGATTTTCATTAACTTATATTTCCTAAAGCTTATGTTATGATTAGCCCATCATAACAAATAAAAAGGAAATCTATGTTTAAACGCTTCAGAAGAGTTCGTTTAAATCCTCATTTGAGAGATTTGGTTCAAGAGACACATCTAAATATCCACGATTTTATATATCCTCTGTTTGTTAAGAGTGGTACCAATATCAAAAAAGAGATATCCTCGATGCCGGGAGTCTTTCAAATGAGTATCGATGAGGTTTTAAAAGAGTGTGAAGAGTTGCAAAAACTTGGACTAAACTCTATCATTTTGTTTGGTATTCCTGAAGTAAAAGACAGCATAGGTAGTGATGCTTTGTGTGAGCACGGAATTATCGCCAAGGCTATTGGAGAGATAAAGAGAAAGTTTCCTGATATGTTTGTAGTGAGTGATTTGTGCTTTTGTGAATATACAGACCATGGACACTGCGGGATTCTTGATCTTGAAAATGAGACGGTCAATAACGATGCCACTTTGAAAATCTTGGCAGATCAAGCCCTAATCCATGCAAAAGCAGGAGTCGATATGATCGCACCAAGCGGTATGATGGATGGAGTGATAGAGGTCTTAAGAGAGGCACTTGACAGGGAGGGATTTGTCAATCTTCCTATCATGAGCTACTCCACCAAATTTGCTTCAGCATACTATGGTCCGTTTCGTGATGTAGCCGAATCGGCTCCAAGCTTTGGAGACAGAAGAAGTTATCAGATGAATCCTGCCAACAGAAAAGAAGCCATAAGTGAAAGCATAGAAGATGAAAAGCAGGGAGCTGATATATTGATGATCAAACCGGCTCTTGCATATATGGATATCATAAGAGAGGTCAAAGATGCCACCTCACTTCCACTTGCGGTATATAATGTCAGCGGAGAGTATGCGATGCTAAAACATGCGGGAAATGCAGGGCTTATCGATTATGAAAGGGTGATGATGGAGACACTTTTGGGATTTAAAAGAGCAGGTGCGGATATCATCATTACTTATCATGCCAAAGAGGCGGCAAGACTTCTTCAATGATACTGTTTGATTTTTTACAACAACTTTGGAGTTTGAGCCTCTCTATGGCTCCATATATTTTGTTTGGGCTTTTGTTTGCCGGTATTTTACATGAATTGGTACCAGATACTCTGGTGACAAAACATCTTGGCAAAAACTCTATCTCTTCAGTAATCAAATCTACAATTTTTGGGATACCGCTGCCTGTATGTTCATGCGGAGTAATTCCTCTGGCAACCTCTATAAAAAAATCGGGAGCAAGTAAGGGAGCGACTCTCTCATTTTTAATCTCCACTCCAATAACAGGGGTTGATTCGATACTTGCAACTTATGGGATTTTTGGGTGGATTTTTACCATTTATCGTATCGTAACTTCTATGGTCATAGCTATAATTGCCGGAATTTTAACAAATATTTTTGATAAAGAAAAAGAGATAAAACAGCCAAAATTTTCTCTTAACAAACCTGACTCAATAAAGAGCGATAGCAGCTGTTGTAGTGGAGAGAGTTGCTGCTCTTCAAATGAGATTAAAAAAGGATTTAGCATAAAAAGTGCTCTTAATTATGCCTTTGTAACTCTGCTTGGAGATATCGCAAAACCACTTTTTTGGGGATTGGTTTTGGGTGCGATTATTACTACTTTTATGCCTCAAAATCTAAGTGATATTTTAAAACAGCACAGTTGGCTCTC
>QNZU01000021.1 GCA_003978405.1 Sulfurospirillum sp. | reverse complement strand
AAAAACAAGATGAATTTACCTCAAATATTGTAAAAAGATACTCCATACATAAAGGTGAAGTAGCTCTTGGATACGAAGAGTTTGCCAAAACTTTAGCAAAAAATATAGACAAATTTGAATTTATAACTTTTGACTATGGTGAAAAAGAAGCAAGAACTGACTACTCTCTTAGAATTTATCACAAACACCAAGTTTATCCGTTTTTTGCCTTGACTCCATTTGTAGAAGATGAGAATGAAAAACCAAAGGGGATAGAGTTAAAAGATTTATTTGGAAAGAGTGATCTTACCTTTGATGTAAATTTTTCACATCTAATAGATGCTTTTGAAGAAGAGGGCATTAAGTGCCACTCATACAAAACACAAATGTCTATGCTAGTTTACTTTGGAGTGATTGACCTGCTTGATATGCTTTTAAAAAACAGTGATGAAAAAACTTATAAAGATCAGATGAATAAACTAAAAGTTTTAATTGACCCTGCCTTTATGGGAGAGAGATTTAAAGGTGTGATCTTTAGAAAAGATTAAACCTCTTCCAAAGTATCAAACACCTTTTCTCTGAGTAGCTCCTCAGTGGCTTTGGCTATATAGTAGCCTTGAGAGTAGTCGATGCCAAGATCGTTTACCTTATCGTAAATCTCTTTATTTTCTACAAATTCCGCTACAGTTTGGGCACCTATTTTGTCTGCAAAGAGTTTTATTATCTCTACAGTATTTTGTGCGGTTTGATTGGTGGCGATATCTTTTATCAATGAGCCGTCAATTTTGATGATGTCCGGCTCAAACTCTAGTATTCTCATAAAGTTTGAGTAACCGCTACCAAAATCATCTATGGCTATTTTTATGCCGTATCCTTTTGCAATATTGATAAAGTTTTTTACAACTTCATAATCTTCGGTATCTTTATCTTCAAGAAGTTCAAAAATCATCTTATTTGATATGTCACTGTTTTTTTTGATAGAATCAAGCAAATATGCACACATTTGAGGATTTTCTATATCAAGTGAAGATAAATTGAGTGAGAACTCCATACCTGTATCTCTGATCTTGTCAAAGACCTTTTCAATGAGAAGTTTTGTGATCTGATTGTAAAATTTTCCGCTTTTTGCCACATTGATCAAAGAGGGATATGGATAGATCAGATTATTTTCTTCATCTCTCATCCTAATTAGTGTCTCATATTTGTAGATACTCTTTGTTTTGTTGCAAAAAATTGGTTGGAAATGTGGTATAAAAAGATCATTTTTAAGTGCATTTTTAATCTGATTTAGAGTTTTTAGATTTATAGTAAGTTGCTCTTTGAGATTTTTTATCATATCTTCCCCATAGAGGAACTCTCTTTTTTGATTAATTGCTGCATTTAAAAGTTGATTGGCATTTTCATATAAATTTTCACTGCCTTTTGAGTAACTCATTGTTACATTGACATTAAATCTATTTTCATTGATACTAAATTCACTATTTTTAATCATATCAATAAAATTGATACAATACTCTTCTATTCCTTGGTCATCAAGAAGTGTGCTGTTTTTTAGTAAAATAGCATATTTACCGCTTGATATGTGATAGAGTTTTGATTTTGAAAATGAGTTGAAAAAATTACCGGTTACAAAAGAGAACTCTTTTTCAAGATCTAGTACCAGTTTGCTTCCGTAAAAATTTTCATTTTCATTGAAGTTGTTTATTTGAATCAAAAATAGCTCTTCTTCTTTTTGTGATTTTGACAAATCTTTTTGAAGTGCCAGTTTGTTTGGTAAATTTGTAGCAGGGTTGATTGTGGCTAGAGAGTATTGTCTGTTTAGATTGGAGATTTGAACATATGATCTGCATCTTGCAATCAGCTCAGTTTTGTCAAAAGGTTTTGAAATAAAGTCATTCACTCCAACTTCAAGAGCTCTGATTTTGTCATTTTTCTCTTCAAGAGCAGTAATCATCAAAATAGGTATTCTTCTTGTTGATTCATGTTCTCTTATCTTTTTTGTAGCTTCAAAACCATCCATTTCTGGCATCATAGCATCCATCAAGATAACATCGGGTTTATGCTCTAGTGCGATATCTAATGCTTCAAGACCATTTTTTGCTTCTAGAAAATCAAACCCCTCCTTTTTCAAAGAGAGCTTTATCGTCATTCGATTCACATCAACATCATCTACAATCAGTACCAAACCATTTTTATTATGCATGTTCACATTCCATATATTCTATTTTGTTAATTAACTTTCTTAAATCACTTAGTTGAGTATTTATGCTATTTTTAGACTCCATTTTTACAGCCATCATGAGTCTATCACAAACATATGTATCATTAATATGAAGATGGACAAAAATATTTTTCAGTTTTTCTACTTCTGGGTAAATATCATCAAAATATTCCATCTCAAATGAATCTTCAATATTTGCAAAGCATACAAAAAGCTTCTCTATTAAAGTTTCATCCAATTGATTAGATGCTATTTTTGTTCCTACTTCATACTTTTTCAAACTAACAAATCCCTTTGCGTAATCTTATTACAATTATAATCTTTGTAATCTGTTTATAAATCGACTTTTTGAGAAAAAAATTTATAAGAGAGGTGGTGTTTTAGCAAACTATTTTGCTAAAACTCTGATAGATTTGGTACCTTTATCTTCAATCTGAGCAATTTCACCGACACCTCTTTGATAGTATCCAGGTTGAGATCCACATACAATTTCGATAACATCATTGAACTTTTTACCTTTTAATTCAAAAGTATCATAATGTTTGCTGAGTTTGCAAGATGATTCTCTAACAGTAACCCTGTCTCCAATATCGGCAAAGAGTTTAAGCTCATACATACCGTTTGGCTGATTGTTCTTTTTAAACTCTACCTTTATTTTGTTTGGATATTTTTCATAAACAGTCTCTTCATTTAATACATAATGATCATGTTCGACTACTCTGTTTTGTTTGACATTGTAGCTTGTTTGGTATTTTGATTGAGAATTATTACTGTAAATCGAATAGGTATTGGTATGTGAGTCTTTTGGTACCATATATTCCCAAAGATTATATTTTCCACTTTGAACAACACTTGCTACATCTGTATTTGCTGAAACTCTCGATCTTTCTGCTTTAGACTCACTGCTTCCTCCGCCGCATCCGATAAGTCCAAATGAAAACAAAACAACTATCGCTACTCTTTTTATCATGAAAATAATCCTTTATATTAGTTACCTTTAATATCGCCAAAAATGGCAGAAAAAAAAATATATTTAGCCATTTTAACACTATTATTCAAAAATTATACAAAAAAATTTAATTTTGTAACATATTTTTTTCAATATTCCAGTCATCTATCTTTTTATTGCTTCTATTTGTAAGATAATTTAAGAGTTCAAACTCTTTAGATAGGCTACTGTCATTGATTATGTCCATATTTGATTTGAAGTAATTTTTAAATAGTTCAAATAGTTTTAAATAACCGGTACTCACTTCCAATTTGCAAGATCTTCTCTCCCAGCTGTCTATTTGTGAAATATCTCTCTTTTTTATTGGTACCACATCTTGGTGTAATATATAGTATGGTGTTGATATGCTGTTGTTGCAAGATTTTAGAGAATCAAGTAGAAAATTTTGCATCAAGTCCACATATCTTGCAAGTAAAATTGCTTTTTGGATATTGGTAGTTTCATAGCCACTCTTTGATATCTTGCCACTCCTTATGATCTCAAATCTGTTTGATTTTCTATCTTCATACTCTATTTTTAGTTTAAAGTCATCTTTTTTGCCGATTTTTTTCAGCTTTACTAAAATAACTCCCCCTTTTGTCTTTTTGTCTGAGGTAGGTGAGGGGAATAGGGTATATATCTTAAATATGGTACCGTCATTGCTATTGTCATTGGCACTTCCATAAACGGTATCAATTTTGAAATTCTCACTTAACAATCTCATTTTCAGATTAAATATCAATGGTGTTACCATATAGTCAAACTCACTATCTAAGCGTTTTTTGAACTCTTTGCTTGAGTGTATAGAGTAGTAGTTTGCACCCTTAGTTTTGGAAACAGCTTCAACCAAATCATTGTTAAAATCGACTCCAACACCTATAAATGTGGTAAATATTCCTCTCTTGCTTGCCTCTTTTGCGATTCCCAAAAGACCGTTTTTGGATAATTCTCCACGATTTGGCATAGCATCTGTGATGAAGATGATACGATTTTCATATAGATTTGGATCTTTTAATCTCTCTTCTATATTATCAAAAAGCCCAACCCCTTTTTTATATCCAGCTGACCAATTGGTACCACCTTTTGGCTTGATATCCAAAATATGTCTTTTTATTGCATCCATATCTGTAAAAGCTACATCTCTTAAGGGTTTTGCAAGATATGCACTGTTGTCAAAAAGAACAACTCCCAATCTGTCTTGATCTTTTAGATGATCTAGCATAGCTGTAATAGAGTTGTTTGCGATGACCATTTTTGGCTGGTGGGTGTCACTGTTTTTGACTCGTTTTTTTAGCTTTTGATCATAATAGTACTCATCAAAAGCTGATGACATAGAGCCTGATATATCCATAACAACAACAATATTCAATCTTTTTCTCTCAAGATTTTTAAGATTTGATCCAAGTTTGATAGAGAGCCAGTACTCTTTGGAGTCGTTGTAAGGGTTATTGTCAATCGCACTTTCATAATCAGGACAAAACAGAGTTTTGCACTCATTTGAAGAGTCTGTTTGAAAGTAGTGATCATAAAAGACACCCTCGTAGGTGATGCTCTTTAATTTTGGAAGGTATCCTCTTTTTATATTTTCATAAAAGTTATTTGCATCTTTGGCTCCACCTACACTAAAACCTATAGATTTTAACATCGGTGCAGAATTCATCGCCATGGGCATTATGGATTTTGTAAACTTCTGGTTGAAGATTTTAGTACTGTTATACTCCCAGTCATCAATTTTGGAAGGAGTGGTCTTTTTACTCATCGAAAAGAGATGAGTCTGCAGGAGTGTAATCAAAATTGTCAGTAATAATATTTTTTTCATAACTTTACCTTTGAGTTGATTTTAGATTATATCTCACTTAAGTAAATGTGGATAAAATTAAAAATGGATAAATTAATTTTGACTTTTTTAATATTGCTACTAAATGGATGTATCTTCACCCCACCACCATCAACTCTGAATCAAGAGTCTGGTACCAAGGAAGAGTATTTTGGTACCACTCTTTTAAAAGTAGCAAAAGATCAGCTAGGAATTTGCTATCTATATGGAGGAAACTCTCCAAATAGTGGCTTTGACTGTTCTGGTTTTGTGCAGTATGTTTACAAAAAGAGTATGGGAATAAAACTTCCAAGAAGATCAATAGATCAGTCAAATATAGGAGATTTTGTTTCTAAAAGCGATCTTTTAAGCGGAGACCTTCTATTTTTCGATACGGCAAAAAGAGGTCAAATTAATCATGTAGGTATTTATATAGGGGATGGCAAATTTATCCATGCAAGTAGTGGTAAAAAAAAGCATTGTGTAACCATCTCAAATCTAAACAAAGGATTTTATAAAAGGACTTTTAGGTTTGCAAAGAGGGTTTATTAGGTAATATTTTTCATTGAACTACAGAGTATTTTACTATTTTAATTTTTTTATAACTATAATAAAGAATAAGCTTTTAAAGAGACAATGAACCAAACTCAAGGAGCCAAAAACACGACCCAATCCCAAACAGTCCTGTTCTTAATAAACTGCTCATCAATAGTCTGCTCATCCAAGCCAAAATCGCTCATCAAAAGCCCTTTGAACTTCTGCCTTGACTCATTTGTAGGTAGGA
>QNZU01000029.1 GCA_003978405.1 Sulfurospirillum sp. | reverse complement strand
TCTAGGGAGGATTTGGCCTTGGCAATAAACTCTTTAGTATCTTCTATGTGGTGAAGTGTCATAGAAGAGACGAAGAGATCGTAGTTTTTGGGAAGATCATCTTTTAATATATCGTGATGGGCTGTGGTGATGTTGGGAATCTTGTGATCTTTTATCTTTTTATCTATCTGCTCAAGCATCTTTTTGGAGCTGTCAAGCGCTAAAACCTCACTTGCCTTTTGAGCCAAGAGTGTGCTAAGCAGTCCTGATCCTGCTCCATAATCGATAATCTTTTTATCTTCAAGATCAAGAATAGTATCAAGCTTTTCATAAAGAGTTTTGGCATTTTTTACACGGTTTGAGTTTTGATCCCACTCTTTTGCCAAAGAATCAAATATATTCACTTTTTATCCTTTTCAACTAATCTCAACTGCCATCCAAAGATAACGAGTCTGCTTACTCCTATCCCTGCATGTCTAAGCATATCACCAGTCCAAGAGTTGCAGGTATAAAGAAGATTATATGCTCTTTTTGCTTCATAATAGTCATAAAAATTATCAGCATTTTTATCAAGATATAGTATGAGTGAGCCATCTTTGGTCTTAAAACTCTCCAGCACGGCTTTTTCAAGCCTTCTAAACCCCTCCTCATTAAGACCGACTTTGAATGTCATACTCTTGTCAAAATCTCCCATATGAGCCACTTTCATCAGTGAAGGAGTAGGCAAAAAAAGAGCCTTTATAGCCAAAGGATAATTGATATCCTCAAATCCCCCCTCATCCATCATAAATGCCTTGTCTCCAAAACTAAATGCCAGATACCCATCACTTCCACGGTGAAGCAATGATCTAACTCTTTTGTCACTTTGGTTTAGGTCATTAGCTTTCAAGATGATCTCAGAGTGAGAAAAGATACCGTTTTTGGGTGCATAGATGTAGATGGTGTGATCTTTGCCTCTGCTAGTCGAGTGTCTGGGGATGAGAAAGAAAATGAGAAGAACTGTTAAAAGGATAAAAAATAGTTTAGCGATTTTCATCTGTGTAGTTTAGCCAATTTTTTATTTTATTAATTTCATTTAAATAATATTAAGTAATAATTTATTAAACTAACTAATTGTAATTTTAAAGGTTTAATTATGGAATCAAAGAAAATTCTCTCTCTAGATTTAGGTATAACATCACTTGGATATGCAGTTTTAGAAGAGATTGAACAAAACAGTTATAAGTGTTTAGATAATAGCGTAATTATGAGAGATTCTCCATATGATAACAGTGGAGACTCAAAACAGAGCCTAAGAAGCAAACAGGCAAGTCTAAGAAAATTAATCTCTAAGAGAAAAAGAAGAATCAAAAATCTTGCAAAACTTTTTGAAAAATACAAACTTTTTAGTTACAAAGATGCAATAAAGCTTCAAAAAGAAAATAAATATAAAAACAAATGGATCCTTAGAGCTGTCGATGCACTTCAAAGAGAATTATCTATAGAAGAAATTTTTTCAATAATGGCTCATATGGCAAAACATAGAGGTTATAAGTCAATTTCCTTAGAAGATCTACTTTATGAATTAAAAATTGAATTGGGACTCATTGATAGTCACAAGGAGAACAATATAAATGATGATGAGAAAAGAAAAGTTTATGCTGCATTAAATCAGTTAGAACAGTTAAAAGTACTCTACCCTTCAGAAACAATATCTCAAACAATCCACCGTGCAGTTAAAGATGGGAAATTAAGATCGTATCGTAATCACGGTGACTATGAAAAGATGATAAGAAGAGAGGATATAGAGGATGAAATAGAGACTATTATCAATAAACAGTATCGACTTGGTGCAATAAAGCTTAATGGAGATGAGATTGTTGAGTTTATAGAAGAGCTAAAGGAGATAATTACAGATCAAATAATGCCTCAGAATGATATGAACCTTGTAGGGAGATGCACCTTTTTCAAAGATGAGTATGCAGCTCCCAAATTTAGCTTTCTTTATGATTTGTATAGACTATATAAAACATTAGCAGACCTTCGTATCAGAAACTACGAAATTACTGATAAAGATCGTTATAAAATAGTAGAAACAATTTTTGAAAAACTAAAAAATGGCAAAAATGTTAAAGATATTACCTACAAAGAGGTACGTAAAATTCTCTCACTATCTGAAGATCAAAAGATTTACGACAGAGATGACACTTATATTGTAAATAAAAAAAGGGAACAAAGAAGATTGGTAAAATTTTTCTTCATATCAGAAGTTTCAAAATATCCAAATATAATAAAATCAATAATTTTAAATAGTAACAGTATTGAAATTTTTGCAAAAATTGCCGAAATTATCCGTGAACACAAAACTCCAAAACCTGCTATAAAAGAGATAAAAACCCTTCTGACAGATGAGGGCATAAGTATTGAAGATAGCGAAATTTTATCTCTAGTAGAAACAAAAAAATCAGGCACACTATCAATTTCACACAAATTTATTATTGATGCTCTACCCCTCTTCAAAGATGGAAAAAATGAAAAAGAGATTCAAGAAATTTTAGGAGTTACTACGACAGAAGATTATAGCACTTTTCCAAAATCTCTTAAATATTTGCATCTTGGTAGAGGAAATCTATTTGAAAATGGCAATTTTGGAAAAGCACCTATCAATAATCACGCTGTAAAATCATTAGCATCTTGGTCACTAAAGCGAGTTGCAGAGCTTAGTTGGAGATATGGTCCATTTGATGAGATAGTTATAGAGAGTGCTAGAGATATACTTCCTGAAAAAAAGCGTAAAGAGATAGAACGAGGAATGCATGCAAAAGAGAAAGAGATAGATAAAATCATTAAAGAGTATAAAAATGAATTTCCGACCATTGATCGGAAAATGGCAAGAAAACTCAATCTTCTCAAATCGCAAAAATTCTTAGATATATATACTGGTAGGACGATAAATATCTCTGATCTATTTAACGGTAATGCAGATATTGAGCATATAGTTCCAAGATCACTTGGTGGACTTAGCACAGAATACAATCTTGTTATATCATACAAAGATAGCAACATGAAAAAAGGTAACAGACTCCCAATGGATTGGCTAGGAGAAGACATAGATTATATAAACAGAGTTGAGATGTTAAGAAGTGAGTATTTAATCAATACAAGAAAGTATAAAAATCTATTGGCTAAAAATCTCGATGAAGTTATAGTAGAGGTAAAAGATAGCAAATCTATGCGTGCAACAAGCTACATTGAAGCACTTGTTTCTGAAGTGCTTAAAATGTTCTATCCCTTTTTAAATCCAGTTCATCGCAAATATGGTAATGCCGTTAGAAATATACCTGGTAGAACAACTTCTAAGGCAAGAAACCTACTCGGCATAAAGTCAAAAAGTAGAGATACAAATTTTCACCACTCAGAAGATGCTATGATTTTGGCAGCCATAAGCAGGGGATGGCAAAACAGACTTCATAGATTGCTACGAGAAAATTATGGTAAAAGTGAAGATGAATTAAAAAAAATTTGGCAAAATCACACTCCACATATAGAGGGAATGGCTATCGATGAATATATCAAAGAGGCATTTGAGAGATTTATGTCAAGAGGTGAAGATAGTCTCTGGTATCAAGATATGTTTGGTGGTATTAGAAGTATCTCATACTGGGTAAACAAAAAACCTATTTTAGCCTCATCACACAAAGATACAATCTACTCACCAAAGCACAAAGTACCTACTCTAAGAAAAGATATCAATAATGAATTTTCAAATCTGGACATTATAAAGGATAGGCATTCAATAAATAGAGACAAATTTATGAAGAAGTATGAAGAAAAGATTAGATCAAAACTTTGGTATAACCACATAGTTAACTATAATGATCCTGTAATGAGAGCTATTGATAAAAAAGCCAATGATATAGCATCAATTTTTGATGATCCATACTATCTAAATAGTAAAAAAGACAAAGAGATAGATGAAAAGTTTAAGGAAAAATTATCCGAAACGATTAACTCTCCCATCATGGTTGATGGCAAAAGAGTAAGAAGTGTGAGATTTGTCTATAGTAAGCTAAATGCAATAAAAATCACTAGAGGAGTTGTAGAGAGTGATAAAAATATGATGGGTATCTATGTTGAAAAAGGCAATAAAAAACTTCAGCTTCATAGAATCGATGTAAATAACTTTCATAACTTTAAAGAGAAAAAAGATGGGATGATGATCTACCTAAATGATATGGTTATTTTTTTCAATAAAAAAGGGATTATACACTACGGTGCACTAAGAAGCTATGTAGATAGCATAAAAAAAGTTGCACTCTTTAATCCAAGATACCCATCATCACCTAAACTACAACCAAAACAATTTTCAACCGGTACACAAATTAAACAAGTTGGTATTGGAAGTACCACAGGACTTATTAAAATAGTTCTTGATCTAAGTGGTACTATAAAGAGCTATGAGAAGTTTGGAACTATACCTAAAGAGTCAGAAGATAAGTTTTTAAAAGAGAGTGGCTATGGCATCTTGGAAGACGATTAGAGTAACTAAACCATGCACTCTTCGCATTGATAACAGTAATCTACTTATAGAGTACAATGAATCAGAGTATAGATTTTCACTAGATGATACCGATAGTATCATCTTTGAAGGAGACCGTTTTATGGTCAGTGCAAAGGTTTTATCATCTTTATCAAAACATAAAGTAGCTACACTCTTTTGTGATGAATACTATATGCCAAGTGCCATTTTGCATCCATATCATCAAAGTTCACTTGCAACAAAGACATTAAAATCTCAACTCTCTACTTCAAAAGAGTTTGCAGATAATCTTTGGGAACATATCATTAGAGCAAAGATATCACTACAAAAATTTGTCTTAGATATCTTAGAAAAAGATTCATACAAACTAGATCTCTACTTAGAACAAGTAAGGGGAGCCGATAGATATGGTGCTGAGGCAAAAAGTGCTAGATACTATTGGAGCAATATCTTTGAAGGGTTGATAAGAGAACAAGAGTCATTTGATATAAGAAACCAAGCACTAAATTACACCTATGCACTTATTAGAAGTCTTATCACAAGAGATCTAAGTGCAGCAGGTTTTTTACCAGCAGTTGGACTATGGCACGACAATATATTTAATGCTTTTAATTTAAGCGATGACCTTATGGAACCCTTTAGACCTATAGCAGATCTTGGAGTATATCTGATACTTAAAAACTATAATGAAGATCAATTAACTCCACAGATGAAAAGAGATCTAATCAACCTGCTTGATATTGAATTTGTAGAGTATGAGAGAGGTTTGTCATCTATTAGAAATGCATCCAAACTCTATATCCAACTCTTTAAAAGATCTGTTGAGACACAAAATGAAAAAATTTTGAGTTATCCAAAAATAGATCACGAGAAACTTTATGAGTGCGTTTAGGATCATGTGGCTTGTTGTAATGTTTGACCTGCCCACACAAACAAAAAAGGATAGGAAAAGATATAGATGGTTTTCAAAATATCTAGATTCACAATCATTCATAAGACTTCAATACTCTGTATATGCGAAGGTGTTTAATAGTGTTGAATCACTAAACTATGGCAAAAAACGATTAAAAAACTTTTTAAAAACAAATGTAAAACATGGAAATGTAAGACTCTTATCATTTACAGATGCTCAGTTTGGGAAAATGGAGATACTAGTTGGAGAACAATCACCACAAGAAGAGGCTACACAACTGACTCTGTTTGATATATAAAAAGGAGATCACCCGAAGATGATCTCTATAATGGTGCTGTTATAACAGCACTTGATTTTAAGACCCCATTTCAAGTTACCGCCTGTTATAACAGTGAGTATATTGTATAAAAAAATTGTTTTTATGTCAAATTTTCATTTTTTTTACAAAATTTAGAAACTTTTTAATGGTTTTAAGACCCCTACAAGTTACCGCCTGTTATAATATTTCAAGCGATATAGTCGAAGTG
>QNZU01000062.1 GCA_003978405.1 Sulfurospirillum sp. | reverse complement strand
AACACATTGACAAAAGCAAGAATACCAAGGCTATGTGTCTGCATTAAAATGTTTTATGAGATTATCATATGCTTGAGATTTATCATACAACACATTGACAAAAGCAAGAACAGCAAGGCTATCTCACTGCATTAAAATACTGTTGTGCCTTGGCTTGGTCTGTGTCACAACACACTGACAAAAGCAAGAATGCCAAGGCTATCATGTATATGCAATAACATGTTATTATGCCTCTGGTTGGACTGTATCGCAAAACAATGTCTTCTTCCAGGTGTAACCCACCGTAACCTTTCGCAGTGAAGATCTCTTTTCATCTAGGCATGAGTTTGAGCTGTTTTGTCCATCTTGTCTCTATACTGAATGGGCCATGTTCTTGAATCAAACTCTTTCATCCAGTGTTCTTTAATATAACTATATGGATAATTTTCATAGTCTGAATCAAGTTCTATAATCAATGGTGTACTAAAACCATCATCATAAACACACTCTCCAAAATATATGTTATCTCCATTACCATTGTATGGCAATTCTCTAGCTTCAAGTGAATACTCTTCTTTTTTGTTGTCTTTTACCTTAGACACACTATCATCTATATTATCTATCTGATCTTTAATATCGTTTAATGGATCACTTGAACTACCACAACCACTTAATGCTAACATGCTTACTAAAGAAAAAAGTATAACTATGTTTTTTTTCATATTTGTTCTCCCTATTAAAAATATCACATAAATCGACCTAAAGAATAATTTATTTAATTGTTAAGTTAGTGCATATGAGCAAAGAAATGAAATTGTATTATTACTAATTACTATATTTTGAGAACTTTTAATTCTAAAAAATCTTTGCTGTTAGCATAATTTTTTGCTCCTTTATCATATAAATCATTTGATACATAAAAATAGGCTTTTGTGTTTTTGTCCCTTAATTCTGGGTGTTCGTCAAGATAAGCATAATAATCACCGATGAAAACTCTAATATCTTTTTGTGTTACCCTTTTTTTTGACCAGTTTTTACATTGGATTAGGACATAAGTATTGTTTTTCCTTGCAATAAGATCAATACCACCATCTTTCCTTCCCATCTTTAACCCTCTGTAATCTACATCAAAACCAAAACTCTCAATATATTTTCCAACATATTTTTCATACTCTTTTCCTTTTTTTACATTTTCTTTGTAATTTGATTTTTTACTTGATTTTTGAGTGTTTGATCTATTAGCTTGTGATTGTTTATGTTGAAAAGTTGTTTTTTTATGAGGATTGATAACCGTTTTTGCATGGTAAACTTTATAAATATGTTTGGAATTTTGTCTATTGTTCTTGATGTCAATTTTTTCTTTCAAATGAGCTTTATCAAAAACATCAATATAATCTTCACCATTATCAAAAAAAGAGTTTTTGATTAAGTCTATTATACCCATTGATTTTTTATCCTCTATTTTAAGTGTCGTTTTTAAATCGACACTTAACACAATGGCAAAATTGAAACTTACAAAGATTTTTTCTTTTTTATGAGATGTTGTTATCTTGTATCATAATATTTCACTTTGAAATGTTAAGGTTAAGTCAGGATGAAAAAATTATTACGAAGTGGCTCCGGATGCTGGATTCGAACCAGCGACCAAGTGATTAACAGTCACCTACTCTACCGCTGAGCTAATCCGGAACATTTCTTAAAAAGAGCGGGTATTATACAACAAATTTTCCTGATTGTCAAGAGTTTTTTGAAAAATTATAAAATATTTTCTTAAAGTTAAACTTGTTATAATAATTGTAACTTAATCTTAAGGAAATTGTGGTGAAAAAGTTATCGGTACTATTGATGTTGTTGTTGCTTTGGAGTGGTTGTGTGCAGAATATTCAAAATATCCAAAGTATATCTAGCAAAGGAGTTACTCTAAGAATTCCTGCCTATGAACTAAATTCACATATGCAAGATCTTTTTCCTATCATTTCAAATCTTCAATATGGAAGTATAGAGTTATCAAACCCAAAAGCGATCCTAAAAAAGGGTAGCAATAAAATCATAGCCGGTACCTCTATCTCATATCAAAATGACAATCTACCTACACAAACAGGAAAGCTTTATATATCAGGATCACCATATTTTGATGCTGTTAGTGGAGACATTTATCTGCACAGTCCAAAAATTGAAAAACTCTCATTTAACGGTATCGATCTGTTTGATTATGTAAAAAAACCGATCATAGAAGCAATTCAGCCAAATATCGACAATATATTTGCCCAATACCCTATATACAAGATAGATCGCTCTTCATTTGCAAATTCATTTATCAAAGATCTTTATATCGAAGATGGTTCACTTTTAGTGACATTTGGTCTGTAGATTAGAAATTGATTAGGGGGATACACAAAGGGGCAGTTTATATCTTTTTCTCTGCCCTTCTTTCGGCACTAAATGGTGCTGTGGCAAAGATTTTGGGAGATGATTTAAGTGCCTTGGAGATCGTCTTTTTTAGAAATCTTTTTGGTGTGGTACTGATACTCACAGCTCTTAGGATCACTCCTTCATCTCATCAAGGTGGTGAGTTAAAACTGCTAATTTTACGGGGTTTGTTCGGCTTTAGTGCGATGTTGCTCTTTTTTTATACTATCACTACAATTCCACTTGCAGAAGCTGTAACTTTAAACAAAACTTCTCCTTTATTTGTAGCGATATTGGCATTTTTCCTTCTTGGGGAGAGGTTGGATTTTAAAGGAGTTTTTTCACTGTTGATAGGATTTTTTGGTGTGGTACTGATCACAAAACCGTTTGGAATGGAGGTAGGATTACCGCATCTACTTGGACTCATAGGAGGATTTTTGGCTGCGGCTGCCTACACGACCATCGGCAAAATAAAAGATATTTACGATTCAAGAGTCATAGTTCTCTCTTTTATGGGGACAGGAGTAGTCGTGCCTCTTTTACTATTTGCTATAGCACACTTTTATGCACCAGAGAATCTTGATTTTCTTCTAAGTCCGTTTATTATGCCTACGACATCAAAAAGTTGGCTACTACTGGTACTAATGGCGATAACTGCTACACTTTCTCAATGGCTTCTAACCAAAGCTTACAGTAGTGGCAAAGCTGGAATTGTAGGGATTGTCAGTTATATTATCATACCGTTTTCACTCTTTTTTGGAGTAATGCTTGGTGATAATATTCCTGATTTGCCTACGATGATAGGGATTGTGCTGATTATCATCGCAGGGTTGATGGTGAGGAAAGGTTAGCTTTTTCTTAGATAAAAAGGTTTCATCTCATGGATAAAATATGCACTCATACCCTCTTTTTGAGTTGTATCCAATTTAAACAGATCGACTATCTCTTTTTGTGGAGATTTCTCTAAAACTATAGCCATCATATCGCGAAAGAGAGGCTCCCAAGCCACATCATCATCTGTATCCACTCCGATAACAAGATGTGATTCATCATCGTTTTCATGTTCGTTCATTGCTGCGACATAAGCTCTGACGACCCCTTTTGTATTTGTAAAGTATGATTTTAGTGCCTTTAGCATTTCAACTGATCTTTTGTTGGTGATAGGTCTTATGGCGATATCTTCGGAGAATTCTGCACCTTCATCATCATCAACATCAAACTCTGTTGTCAAAATCATCTCTATCTCATCAGGATAAAACATCTTTGAGGTGGCAAATCCAGGATTCATCATAAGATTATTTCCGACAGTTGAAGCCAAAAGCAAAGCTCCTTTTATCTCAAGATATACTGCACCCTCACCAACAGCTTTCTCAAGTAGTTTGTATGAGGTAAAAAACGGTATAGCCCTCTCACCCTCATCGCTCACCCACTCCTGTAAGCTTATCTCATCTTCTACACTTTCACCCTCACTTGCACCTTCACCGCCTAAAATATAAAGATCACTCTGTAGCAACTTTTGATAAAATGCATCTCTGTATTCTGGCTCTTGGGCTGCTAATAACAAAAGATCCTCTAAACTTCTTTGACTCATCTTGACTCCTTTTTAAACCCAATTCTAAGCAAATCTTGTAGTATAGGGTTTTAGTTAAAATTTTTGAATTACCAAACAGGTAGTCCTGCAAATTCTAACTAAAACCCTATAACTCAATCTTTAACTCATCTTTGGCAACATCTAATACAAAATTTGGGTTAAATAAAATATCCCATAATCCAGCCTATACCAAAACCTATCAAGTGGGCATACCAAGCTATTTGCATACCCATCAAAAGAGGGACAAATGATATCAGCAATATTGTTATAATCAACCCCTGCCTTAGATTTGGATCTTTTAGAGCAAACCATCCAAACAGAACTGACAATGCTCCTGAAGCTCCGACTAGATTGGTAGTAGGGTCGATCTCTTTGATATAGTAAAGACTCACAAAAGAGGTAAGTAATCCTCCTACAAAATAGATAAAAAGATACTTCAAATGGACTCTCAAATCTCTCTCAAGCAACACTCCAAACTGAAACAAAACTGCCATATTCATAAGCAAATGCGTCCAATTTGCATGCATAAACATTGAAGTTAGTACCTGCCAATAAAAATGCTTTTGAAAAAAAAGAGTATTTAATCCATACTTTAGGCTCAAATCGTAACTATTTTGTGTGTATAAAAACATCAAGAGATTTAGTGCAATCAAAATCGGTGTTATGATGATCATATCTTAAACTCCTGCTCTATAAGTTTTGCCTTTTCTATACCCTCAAGCGACAAATTTTCACCTACAATGAGTGAGCTTTTTTTCAGCTCTTTTAATCTCCTCTTTCCCTCTTTTAGAGTAAAAACACCGGCATTTTCGAGGACAAACAGAGTGTCGTTTAGACTCTCATCTTTTTCTTTTTTAAAGATAGCAAGTAACAGAACTTTATCTTCCATATCCATCATTTAGCATTTACCTTTATATCATAAAATTTATCGAGTGCTTTTGGTCCTAAAATCAGTATGGAAAGGATCATATTTTTTACAGGGGTGCTACTCTTTGCATCTGCAGAGAATTTTAAATCTTTTTTATTCTCATCGGCAAGGGCAGATACTATCTCCTTGATAGACTTGGAAGTGGTTTGGTACTGATTTAGTTGTGCTTTAAACTCTTCGTAAAGTTCATCATTGCTTTTGTTTTGATACTCTTTTGGAAACTGATCACTACAACACTCTCTCATCGATAGGGCAAAATCATCAAAAAGAGCCCTTTTTTGGGAAAGATCTAGATTAAAATGGAGTTTTTTTACAATCAAAGCACTATCCAATCCATCTAACTCACCACTTAACTCATAAGGCAAAAATCTATCTTTGGCTTTTAAAGATAAGAGTTTTAATCCCTCTACTTTTCCTTGGTTCACATTTAAAATAAGATCAGATGAGATATTGTAATCTCCACTATGTTTTTTATAAAACTCTTTTAAATTTAGTGCAGATTTTTTACGGACTACAAAATCCCACAACGAAAATTTTGCACCTTCAACAAAAATAGAAACAGGTATCTGCTTTTTTTCATCTTCATTTGGGATATTTAGAGGATCTATCCCCTTTATAGTTATGCTTTTTGCCAACTCTATCGATCTTATTTTTGGATCTTTTATTTTGCAGTCGCTCTTTAAAAATCCGCTGCATTCAAGATTGCTGTATGCAAATTTGGGATTTTGTCTTAGCTCTTTGGAGAGCTCTTTTTCTATCAGTGAATTTTTATAAAACGATACACCTGCAAGTGAAGCGATGATGACTATTAATGCTAAAAAGATTTTCATTTTAGTTCCTTTGGTGTATTTTACAAAAGTGGACTTAAAAAGTGAGGTTAAATATGCTAAACTTTGAACTTAAGTTTATGCAATCAAAAGGCATTTGAATGAAAAGATCAATTTTTGAGACATTTATTTTATATATCGCCTGTTATGTAGGTAGATTTTTCCTCTTTTCTTTTTTGCTCTTTTTAGCTCTTGTATCGTTTGATCCATATGATGGGATAAT
>QNZU01000049.1 GCA_003978405.1 Sulfurospirillum sp. | reverse complement strand
TGGGGTAGAATTTCCACATGGTGGAAACTTTTGGGCTAGAGACTTTGCTTCTTGGGAGAGTGCAAAGCAGATGCAAAGAATTTGGTTTGAGAATCAAGGATATGAGTCAATGGAAAGATTGTTAGAACACTTTCAAAACGGTGACTTTGCATTTGATTGGAGTAGATGTGTTAATAGTAAGGGGCTGAAGGATGAAAATGGTGATGAGTGTAGTGAAGTTGATGGATTAAATAGTGAGTTTTTTGATGGAGCAAAAAGAATCAAGAATTATTTGTCTAACTTGGATAGTCATAAAATAGATATTTTCAAAACTCAAGATTATCGACTTTATAAACTCTTGGCATTGCTTGGAGATAAGTTTAGGCAGAGTGTTGTTTTTCCTATGGATAAGGTAAGTAGTGATGATAATGAATTTATGAAGTCATTATATGCTGATTTTAGTGTATATAATTATAGGAGTATAAATCCTGTTCAAGTGGATATGGGAAATTTTAGTCGTAGCGATTTTTCAGATATTATCCCTGTAACAAAGTCAGTTGTATTGATTTCAAAAAAACCTTTTAGAGCATTAGGTGTTTATGTGCTACCAAATAAAACAGTAAAGATCACAAGATTAGATCATAACAGTTCGACTATTTCAAAAATATTTATCAATACTTTACGAAGTGGAGCCACACATCAATTTCAAAAAGATGGCTATAAAAGACCTAAATATTTACAATCTACTCATATAGAGATAAAACCAAATGAGACTATATATATGACTTCACCATATGGAGGACCTTTGGAGGTGGAGTTTAGCCAAAATGGTGCTAAGGTTTCATTTAAGATAGAAAATGTGGGTCTTCATCCCTATTGGAGTGAATTTGATGCAGATCCAAATAAAGATAATAACTTTGCTAAAGCACTTGAAGAAGATAGATATGATTGGGCTGAGATCATCACAAGTGCTTTTGAAGTTCACTCAAAAAGAGAGAAGATCTTAGAATCTATCAATAACATAAGATGGGGTAGTGCTTCAGCTCTTGCAGAGGCTACTAAAACTTATGCTAGTAGTTATGTTATGTCACTTGCTGGATACAAGGGACCTGGAATTAGAGTGGAGGATGATATCGTAAAATATGCAACTCTAAAAGATATACCGATTTATAATGCAGATTTTGTCAAGCATATGAATGCTGATCAAGCTTCATGTGGATCTGGCTGTTCTGGAAATCCTTATGATGCATATTGGTCGTTTGATCCTATCTCGCATGGAGATATTCATGAGGTAGGACACTCACTAGAGAAAGCACTCTTTAGATTAAAAGGGTGGGAGCTTCACTCTAGTACGAACTATTATGCCTACTACACACAAATAAGATATAACCAATATGTAGAAGCTAATGGCTTGGATGAGAAATATTACATAAGAAATGTACATATCTCTAAGAGGGTCTTTAAAAAGCAGTATGAGAGCCTTCAAAATTGTGTGGATAAGAAAGATAAAAAAAGCTGTATGCAGTCATATTGGGATAGCTCAAATTATAGTGGACAATCACTCTTTAATATAGAAGCGATGATGTATGCACAAAAGTATGCAAAAGGAGATTACTCATTAGAGAATGGATTTCATTTGCTTGGAAGATTGCATATATTAGAGAGATTTTTGGAAAAAGATGCCAAGAAGGATTGGGAGAGTGCTAAGGGGAGGCTTGGATTTAGTGATTATAGTAAAGATGAGGTAGAAAAGATAAATAGTAATGATTGGCTACTCATATCTTTATCATGGGCAACGGGGCTTGATTATAGAAGTTTTTTTGATATGTATGGTCAAACTTATTCAAATAGAGCTTCAAAGCAAGTTGAGAGTTACGAATTTGAAGCTGTTAAAAAAGTTTTCTTTGCAGAGGATGATGATAGTGGTTTTATACTTCCTAGCAAAAGTTCTGGGGATTATTTGGATAAGAGAGAGATAGCAGTGGATGGATATAGTAGTTATCCATACTAAATATTGGTTTGGATAGTAAAAATATCTCTTATTGAATCTTTTTACTATTTGGATTGAAATCCACTCCTTTTAACTTTATCAAGTTACCGTAACTATCTTTCTTATTATTTGAGTAAAACTCTAATGGTCTATCCATTTTAAACTCTTTTATCTTATTGATCTTGCCATCCTTGTCAAACCACAATTTTTTTCCTTCTTTGTAGTTGTTAATATAAAGAACTTTAGAGTAGAGTTTACCGTCTGGATAATACTCTTTTTTTTCACCCTCTCGTTTTCCATTTTTGTAGTTTGATACTTCAGCAAGTGTACCATTTTGATAAAAAAATTTCTCTTCACCCTCTTTTTTATCATTAATATATTTTACAGTGTACTTTAAGGAGCCATTTGGGTAAAATCTCTTTTCGACCCCTTCCCTTTTACCCATACTATAAGGCATAATCTCTATAATATTTCCATCTTTGTCATACCAGATCATCTTAGAGTCTTTTTTATCATCTTTGTAAGTAAGCTCATAAGCTAATTCACCACTTAGATAGTAGGCTTTGAATTTACCACTTTTTATATACTTTTTTTGACTTTTTGTTTTACACAATTCATAGTTGCCGATACTTTTTAATTTTTTATTTGGAAAATACTCTTTAATCACTTTTGCACTAAGTGAGATTGAATATACAAAAACCAAGAAAAATATATAAAATCTTTTATTCATAAATTTACTCCGATAGATAATTTCCCTCCCATATTTGGGAGGGAATAGGATGGAATTATTTCCACCCTTTTGTTACAGCTTCCTTAGACATCTTATAAGGATATTTTTTAATAAGTTCGCTGATTGATTTCTTTTGATCATACTCTCTCATATAGTGAGCTAGTGTAACTGATGCCCAGTAATCATTTTCATATTCTGTTCCTGCTAACTGAAGTGGAACACCTTTTTCGTTTACTGTGTGACATGCTGCACAAGTTACAGGTCCACTATATTTTCCATCAGGACTATATTGAAGTGCTTGCTGATGAGTTGTTATATCAACAGTTCTATCATCTCCCTCATATCTTGTTGAGTATAGACCGTGAGTTGATTCATGACAAGTTTGACAAGCCAAACTTCCGTGACCTTTTGAGTATCTATATAGTGAGTATTTGTTTGGTTGGTCAATTGGGAAGTATTTTCCACCAGTATCTTGCTCAACAAATGGAGCTATGTGACAATCTGCACAGTGAGGCTCACTAGCAGCTAACCACCAATCATTACCAGCTGATGCTGCGTTATATGGAACAGCACCTCCACTTGGATGGTTCCAAGGTTTTAGATCAAGCCCTTTCTTTGCCACATTTTTTACTAGTACTGCTGATTTGTGCTCAGAGTAGTATTTTAAGACTTCATTATCACCTGTAGCCTTAGGATCAGCCAAAGATGCAAATTTCTTACTATCTCCACCAGCAACTGCATCGATGATCTCTTTTAGAGTTTTATTTCTAATAGTTTTTCCCTCTTGTGTACTGTCATGCACAAGATCATCAAGAGCATACATCTTTTGAGCCACTTTTGTATGACAGTTTGTACAATACAATCCTCTTAGTTCTCCAGTTTTCTTTCCATGCTCATCTCTCATAGATACATTTTCAAGTTGCCATTTTCCATACTCATTTAGGAAGAATGGAGGTTTTGCATCAGGATTTGAGTGAGCATCTCTTCTTACATAACAACCACCACCTGAGTTTCTAATATCGCCTTTACTAAATCTTCCCTCTCCATATCTATCAGTTACTCTATATGGGTTAGAGTCATCATTCATACTAGCATTTTGAAAGTGTGTTGGGTGACAAGATTGACAAGCTTGTGATCTTCCTGCACCATCAGGCATAGGAACCATAGCAAGGTGAAAACTATGAATAGCTTCTGTTAGAGGCTTTGATTTTACAGCTTTATATCCAGTTGCTGTAGCTCTTGGCTCTTGTAAGTTACCTGAGACATTATCACCATGACAGTCAGCACAGTTAACAGCACCAACTTTTCCAAGTCTGTTACCAGGAGCGTCAGATTTGTAATCACTTAAAAATGTTGTGTTATGATGTTTGTCATGAAGTGAAAGGATATTTATAGAAGCTTCAGCAAGTCTAGCCATATATTCACTCTCATCAGGATAACTCTTCCAGTATTTATATTCTTCATCGCTATATTTTAGTCCTTCATCTCTTGCCATTTGAGCAGCTTTACCATTTCTTGAGTGACACGCATAACAGTTTGGTATATCTACAGGGTTTGTCCCAAAATATGAGTAAGGTTTACCATCTTTTGATCTCATAGCTTTACCATCACCTGTGTGAAGTTCAACTGTTGAGTATTGAAATGGCTGAAAATCCTTCTCAGTGACTGATCTGATAGTTCCTGTTCTTGTAGAGTCATTAAATGCAGTTAGTGGAAGTCCTAGTGCATCCCAGATATATGATGCTGTGAGAGTTATAGGTAGATTTTTTACCTGTGGTACCAAAGTGTCTGTCATCACAATATTTCCACCATGTTTTCCGGCATACTCCAAATATCCACCAGACATTGGTTTACCACTTGGACCACTATCTATTCTGACTCTTACTTGTCGTCCAATTCTTAGCCTATCTTTATCCTTAGCACCTTGAGGAATGGTTCCCTCCAAATCTTTATAGATAAATAGGTGAGTCCAGACATAGTTTGCCATATTGTCTCCTGGAGAGTCAAAGTGACCATCTGCATCGACATCTTTTGGTACAGACCAATACTTCATCTTATTACCCTCACTATAAGAGTTATCTCTTGTATAGTAGTAGAGTTTTACATTGTCATTTGGAGATAAGAGTTTTGGTAGTCTCCCAAATCTTCCAGACTCAACTGCTTGAGCTTGAATAGAGTTATATGGAGGAATTACACAACAGTAACTCATCTCAAAACCAACGCAGTGCATTCCAAGTTCATAGTTGATAAAGACATTGTAGTCATTTTTAGGTTGGTAGGCAGTGACCACTTTGCCGTTATGATCGAAATTCACCTTTTTAAGTTTATCGAACTTAAAAGGAGGATTCGTATCATAAGCATTTGCTACAACAGAACTTAAAGCTATTGCACAAACTGCGGATATAAATTTAAATCTCATTTGCTTCTCCTTATTTTTTGAAATCAAATAAGTATAATATTTTCTTATTTAAAAGAAGTTTAAAAAACAGTAAACTATTATAATATTTTATTATATAATATTTATAATAAGCAGAGAATATTTAAAATCACATAATAAATATTGTAAATAGATAAAAATTTTAGATGATAGTTATTATTGGATATTATCAAAAACTTTTTTGATATCTTGTTTGTTTTTTAAAAAGCCCTCACTTTTTAATCTTTGGATTAGTTCATCGATATCGTCTATTCCTTTGATTCTAGTGAGTTTTATGATGTATATATTGTTTATTTGAACTTTATATCTGTTTGATAGGTAGTTTATAAAATCTTTTTTAAACTGCTCTTTTCCTTGTGAGGTGAGTAGATCTTCAAGGTAGTAACTTGAGATTAAAATATTTAAAGAATCTTGCAAGGCATAACTGTTTTCTTGAAGGTTTTTCCCCTCAAGATGGAGTGAAATCACCACTTTTTTAAGGTGGTGATTGTCTTTACTAAAGAGATCACTCTCAAAATCTATCATATCAACACTATCTGCTATCAATGAAGAGATAAGAAGTATTGATACTAAAAAAAGTCTCATTTTGCTATCTGTTTCTCTAAAATTTTTGTGATATTTTGTGTAAAATCTGACACATCATCAATCTTTAATCCTTCACTCAATTTTGCCAAATCTAAAATGATTGGTGCTACTTGATTTAATTTTTCAAAATCTTTTTTTTCATTTATAGTTTTGAAAATTGGATTATCTGGATTTATTTCCAAGATAGGCTTTATTGGTGGCAGATCATTTTGACCCATCTGCTTTAACATCTGTTGCATTGCAAAGTCAGGATCATCTTTATCATAGACCAAACAGCTTGGAGAATTTTTGAGTCTTGTAGTCACTTTTACATCTTTGACTTCATCTTTTAAAAGCTCTTTGATTTTTAGAGTTAACTCTTTAAATTCCTCCTCTTTTTTCTTTAAATCTTCGCTATCTTCTTCAATATTTGCATGATTAACTGCAGTTAGTGGAATATCTTTAAAGGTACCAATTTGAGGAACTACGATAGAATCAACTTCATCATCCATCAAAAGTACATCGATATCCTTTTCTTTGAAGCTCTCAAGTAGTGGAGAGTTTTGAAGCATTTTGCTATCTTCACCTATGATA
>QNZU01000023.1 GCA_003978405.1 Sulfurospirillum sp. | reverse complement strand
GGGTGGAAATGCCTATGAGATTACCGGTGACCCACTTCCACAAGAGACGATAGATGGATGTTTAAACTCTGATGCCATACTCTTTGGAGCTATCGGAGGAGAGCAGTGGGATAACCTTCCAAGGAAGATGAGACCAGAATCTGGATTGCTAAGATTAAGAAGTGAATTAAATTTATATGCAAACTACAGACCGGTACAAGTCTATGATCCTTTGATCGATGCAAGCAGTTTAAAAGCTGAAGTAATCAAAGGAGTAGATCTTTTAGTTCTAAGAGAGTTAACCGGTGGGATATATTTTGGAAAACCAAGACTCAAGGGTGAAGATAACTCTTACAATACCATGGTCTATACAAAAGATGAGATTGTAAGGATTGCAAAAGAGGCATTTGAATCTGCGATGAAGCGAAAAAAAAGAGTCTGCTCTGTGGATAAGGCGAATGTTTTGGAAGTGAGCCAATTTTGGAGAGAGGTTGTTGAAGAGGTAAGCAAAGATTACCCTGAAGTATCACTTACTCATATGTATGTTGATAATGCGGCGATGCAGTTGGTGCGAGATCCTAAGCAGTTTGATGTGATCTTGACAAGCAATCTCTTTGGAGATATTTTAAGTGATGAAGCTAGTATGATTAGTGGATCAATTGGGCTTTTGCCATCGGCATCAGTAGGTGGTGAAGTAGGGCTTTATGAGCCTATTCACGGATCTGCACCAGATATCGCAGGGCAGGGCATTGCAAACCCGATCGCAACTATAGCTTCAGCATCAATGATGCTTAGATTTGCACTTGATGAAGTCGCGGCAGCGGATAAAATCGACAAGGCAATCAAAAGTGTCTTGGAGGATGGATACAGAACCAAAGATATATCCCAATTTGGAGCAAAAGAGGTGTGTAGTACCACCGAAATGGGATCAATTATAGCCAACAGGGTATGCTCATAATATGCAAACCATGACTCTAGCCTCCATCTATGAGACTCAAGGACACAAAAGGGAGGCTTTGGAGATATATTGGAAAATTTACGAAGATGATCCAAGCAATATGGCCGCTTTTAAAGCGATCGAGAGACTTTGCAAGGAGCGAAGAGATTTTTATAATGACAATCCAAAAATAACCAATTTTTTTATCAATATGAAAACCTCTCAAGATTTTAGCAGATTTGAAAAGTGGCTTCTAAAATGTTAGAGTTAAAAGATTTGGTAGAGCAGACTCTAAAAGAGTTGGATAAAAAGGTAGCAGATGATTCTAAAAATCTTCAACTACTTAAACAAGAGCTGAAAATTGATGAGCTTTTAGAGAATGACAATACTCTTTTTTTAATAAAAATTCGTGAGAGATTGGTTGTTTTGTTTGAAGGTCTTCAAGAGATAAAAGATGACACACTTGAGGCAAAGCTTGAGATGACGCTTGACTTTTTGGAGTATCTTCTTGTAGATATCGATAAAAAAATAGAGGAGAGAGACATTTGAGTCAATCTATCTTAAAAGTCAATTGTCCTGATCGTCCGGGATTGATTTATCATATAGCAAAAATCATATATGAACATGGATTAAATATAGAAAAAAACAGTGAATTTGTAAATGATGAGCATAATTGGTTCTTTTTTCGTGCAATTTTGGATGGTAAGATTGATTATGATCAATTAAAAAGTCAACTTTTGTCTGTTTTGCCAAAAAATGGTGAAGTTAAGCTTATAAAGAGAGAAAAAAAGGATATGGTCATACTTGGTACCAAAGAGTCCCACTGTCTTGGAGATATTTTGATTCGCTACTCAAGCAATGAACTAAATGCCAATATAAAAGCGATTATCTCAAATCATATGGATTTGAAATTTTTGGCCGATAAATTTGATATTCCCTACCACTATATTGATGCAAAAGATTTAAGCAGAGAGGATCATGAAGAGAGGGTAAAAGAGGCGATTGACAGATACAGTGTTGATCTGATAGTTTTGGCAAAATATATGAGAATACTTACCCCCTCATTTGTCAAAGAGTATGAAGGTAAGATTATCAATATTCACCATTCGTTTTTACCGGCATTTATCGGTGCAAATCCTTACAAACAGGCTTATGATCGAGGAGTGAAGATTATAGGAGCTACTGCTCACTATGTCAATGACAACCTTGATGAGGGTCCAATTATCGCTCAAGATGTGGTGAGTGTAAATCACGATTATAGCTGGAGAGATATGCAAAAAGCAGGACGAAATATTGAGAAGATTGTATTGTCCAAAGCTATCGATTTGGCACTTGATGATCGTATCTTTGTCTTTAAAAACAAAACAGTTATTTTTTAGAGGTGTCATTATACAATTTTTTAAGCCTGAAGCGTTAGAGTTTTTAAATCAAATAAAAAAGAACAACAACAAAGAGTGGTTTAGCAAAAACAGACATAGATATGAAGAGCTTATCTTAGAGCCAAGCAAAAGGTTTGTTAGAGAGTTTGGTGAAGAGCTACTGGCACTAGATCCTCATATCAATGCAATTGACAAAGTAAATGGCTCTTTATTTAGAATTTATAGAGATGTCAGACTCTCAAAAGATAAAACTCCTTTAAAAAGCAGAATCGGTATTATTTTTTGGAGAGGATCGAACAAAAGACTTCAGAGTGCTTCATTTTATTTGCACTTTTCACCTGAAGAGTTTTTGGTGGCTTCTGGTATCAGAGGATTTTCCAAAGATATGCTTCTTGGTTACAGAGAGTATATCAAAGATGAAAAGAATGCAAGATCTTTAAATAATATTATGCAAGATCTCTTATCAAAAGGTTTTTTATTTCCAGATCCAAAATATAAGCGATATCCAAGGGGGTTCTCTTCTTCGGATAAATATTCCAATCTATATCTTTATGCAAATATGTATGCCTATAAGAGATTAAATCCCAAAGAGATATGCTCCAAAAGATTAAACCAAATACTCTTTGAGATATATAGTGATCTATTGCCAATGTATGAGTGGATATATGAATTGAGTATGAATGTAGTCATAGACGGAAATCAAAAATCACTCTCTCTAAGTTGAGATACTCTTCCTTTTTATATCTTCTTGGCTATAAAAAGTGTAGAGATATCCATAGAGTATCCTTTGACTTCAACAACTTCAAATCCGCTCTGCTTTAACTCCTCTATGAGTTTTTTGCTTGTTAAAAAATCCTCGATAGAGTTTGGAAGATAGTTATAGGCATTAAAATTTTTAGATAATATACCACCGACAAAAGGGAGTACTTTTTTCATATAAAAATCTCTGATTTTTGCACTGAAGTTTTGTTTTGGAAGTTTGGTAAATTCCAGTATCACAAGATATCCACCCTTTTTTAGAATCCTATGAAACTCTTTTAAGGCATCCATTCTATCCACAACATTTCTAAGTCCATAAGAGATGCTCAAAATATCAGTTTTTTCATCCACGCAAGGTAAATCTTTCGCTTCTCCTTGCATAAAATCTGCATTTAGGTTTTTCTTTTTTGCCTCTTCAAGCATACCGATTGATGGATCCACTCCGATAATTTTTTCTATATTGATATCTTTTTGATTCGCTATCTTATCCCAGTACTCACACATATCTCCGGTACCACATGCAACATCTACGATATTTTCAATACTTTTTTTCCCAAGATAGTCAAAAGTTTTCACACAGGCATCGCGTCTCCAACTCTTATCTATACCAAAACTTAAAACTCTATTTGCCAAATCGTATGTTTTTGCTATCTCGTCAAACATTGTGACGATTTTTTCTTGTTTATTCAAAATTGTCCTATCTGTAATTTTTTAATGCAATTGGAATCTCTTTTTTTATCTTCCTGATACGGTTCATATCTGCTGGGTGAGTTGATAAAAACTCAGGCGGCTTTCTTCTGCCTTGTGAAAGTTTCATCATATTTTCCCAAAATGGAATTGCTTGATATGGATCATATCCTGCTTTTGTCATTAGATACAGACCTATCTCATCTGCTTCATACTCAAATTTTCTGCTAAATGGCAGTACCAAGCCAACTCCTTCAGTCGCACCATAAGCCTTTTTGATTACTCCGGCATATTTACCTCCTGCTATTGTTCTCTCAGCCACTCGTTCGCCAAGTCGTCCAAGTTGAACCATACTCATTCTCTCTGCCCCGTGTCTTGCTATAGCATGTGCAACTTCGTGTCCTAAAACTACTGCCAACTGGTCATCATTTTGAACTGCTTTAAAAAGACCTTTATATACAAAAACTTTTCCTCCAGGAAGACAAAAAGCATTTAGTACATCTTTATCAATAACAAAAAATTGCCATTTGTAATTTGGTTGATTTGCAGCTTGTGCAATCCTCCTGCCCACTCTTTGGACAATCTCATTTAGTCTTGGATCTCTGGAGATAGGTTCATGAGCGAGTATTTGTCTGGCTGCCTGGTAACCCATTTGCATCTCTTGAGCAGGTGAGAATAACACCAACTGTTTTCTATGAGTATAAGGTGTACTAGATAGACAACCACTGATCAAAAAAGTGATAACAAACAATATAAACAGACGAAAGAGCTGTTTCATTATAAACTCCTATTTTTTAATAAGGATTATAACAAAAAAATATTATGAGTTAAAAACTCTTTTCAACTGCTTTAGATATTTGATACTGTTTTCTATTTGAGTATTGTAATTTTTCTCTTTATCTTTTCTATATTTTTTTAGAGATTGCAAAATTTTATTCTGTTTTTGGATTGTCTTGCTTGAATTTGAGATATACTCTTTTAAATGAGAATAATCTTGATTTAAGACAATAAATGAGTATAGATGATTGTGAGTTTTCTCTATCGCTTTTTGCAACTTTTTCTCATCTTTACTCTTGATTTTACATGGATAGAAGCTAAGAGCAACTTCAAGTTTGATCAATGAGCTTTCAATCTTCTTATAGCTATCCAAATCATAACATTTATCATATTTTTTAGCTAGATATTTAAACTTTTTAAATCTTCTTTTTACAATTTTTCTACTCTCAATGAGCAAATTTGTATCGCTGTAAAAATCTTTGTTGATATTGTTAGACTCTTTTAGTAGAAGTTTGAATTGATTTAAAATTATATTAAACTCTCTACTTTGAAGATACTTTATAGCTCGATTCTTCTTATACTCAATTTTTTCATCAAGTTGATTTAAAAAGGTAAATATTGCACTCTCACTCAGTGAGCTCTCAAGCATTGGCATACTGTTTTTTAATATATTAAACTCTTCATATATTGTGATACTTTTATTAATTGAGCACAAATTTGAATAGACACTCTTATAACTGTTTGGATCAAATATAAATCTAAACTCTTTTAGTAGTATTTTAGTAATCTTTATTTGCATCTGTAATTTTTGAAGGTAAAGAATTGATTTTTTATCGATAGTTTTATCTTTAAAAGAGTAGATTTTAAAAAGGTTTTTATAAAGAGTTACTCTTGCTGCATCACTGACTTCCATCTCATCAAAAAGATATTTGCATAGATTGATATTTGGATTTTTTTCAATATCTTTAAAAATCTTATAAATCTCATAATCACTCTTTTTTGGATTACCAAGCAGTGCTAGATTTTTATTTCTGTATCTATTGTTGTGGCTTACATCTTCAACTATATACTCATTAAGAGCTTTTGGAAGTTCAAATTTTTCACTTTTTTGTAAACTTTTAAAGCTTTTTTCCAATATGTATAAATTTTTCAACTTACCTTTATAGATATCAACTGCAAACTTTTTCCCTTCTAAATTCAGGGTATATCTACTTTTTTTAAGAGTATGACCAATTTTTTTATCTTTTGCTTTTTGATATGATTTTTTTGAGATCTTTTTATTGATGGTATTTTTTCTGATATCACTACCGGTTCTTATGGTTTTATAATATTTATCATCAATCTTTCTAAATCTAATCTCTTTGCAAAGTTGAACTTTGGTATAAAATTGTGAAATTTTCTCTTTTGGTAATTTATCTTTTAAAATCTTTTTGATATTTGCATCTAAAAGATACTTATTTTCTATAATTGCCATCTGTTTTCCTTGCAATGAACTTGGTTTTATTATACATATTTGTAAGGATTACTTTAACAAAAAAGCATATTAAGTAAAAAAAAGTTAAATTATATTTCGATTTGTTACACAATTTGGCAGATTTTAAAAATTACAAATGAAAAGTCAAGCCAAAATCAAGCACACTTTAGATATCATCCCCTTTAACATAGATACTTCCAAACTATTTTCACAAGTTGTTCTTGTCAGTGTCTATGAAATTTTTATAAAAAGAAGAATATTTATGACATTTGACGAGTTTAATTTTAAACCAAAACTTTCCCAAGCGATAGAATACGCAGGGTTCAAAGAGCCAAGTCCGGTTCAAAAAGAGGCAATACCTCTTATCCTAGAGGGTAAAGATATGGTTGCACAAGCACACACAGGTACTGGTAAAACCGCTGCATTTGGTTTGCCTATTTTAGAGATGATGCAGTGCAATGGTGAAGTAGAAGCAGTGGTAATCGTACCAACTAGAGAACTAGCTACCCAAGTAAGTGATGAACTCTTTAGATTTGGAAAAAATCTGGGTATCAACACTGCTACTGT
>QNZU01000018.1 GCA_003978405.1 Sulfurospirillum sp. | reverse complement strand
GCAGGAGCAAATCCTATCGAAGTAAAAAGAGGTATGGATAAAGCAGTTGAGGCGATTGTAGAAGAGTTAAAAAACATGGCAAAAGAGGTCAAAGACAAAAAAGAGATCGCTCAAGTTGCTACAATTTCTGCAAACTCAGATAGCAAAATCGGTGATCTTATCGCTGAAGCGATGGACAAAGTCGGAAAAGATGGAGTTATCACTGTAGAAGAGGCAAAAGGTATCGAAGATGAGCTTGATGTAGTTGAGGGTATGCAGTTTGATAGAGGATATCTATCTCCATACTTTGTAACTGACACTGAGAAGATGGAAGCGGTTCTTGATAACCCATACATCTTACTATATGACAAAAAAGTTACAAGCCTAAAAGATCTGCTTCCAATCCTTGAGCAAGTTCAAAAGGGAGGAAGACCACTTCTAATCATTGCTGAAGATATCGAGGGAGAAGCATTAGCGACTCTTGTAGTAAACAAACTAAGAGGTATCCTAAATATTGCAGCAGTTAAAGCTCCAGGATTTGGTGATAGAAGAAAAGCGATGCTTGAAGATATCGCTATCCTTACTGGTGGTCAAGTTATCAGTGAAGAGCTTGGTAGAACACTTGAGGGTGTAACAATGGATGATCTTGGAACTGCTGCAAGTGTAGTGATGGATAAAGACAACACTACTATCGTTGATGGTGCGGGAGATAAGGCGGCTATTGAAGCTAGAATTGCTCAGATCAGAAAGCAGATCGAAGAGACTTCAAGCGACTATGACAAAGAGAAGCTTCAAGAAAGACTAGCCAAGCTAAGTGGTGGTGTGGCTGTTATCAAAGTAGGAGCAGCTACTGAGACTGAGATGAAAGAGAAAAAAGATAGAGTTGATGATGCACTCTCAGCTACAAAAGCGGCTGTTGAAGAGGGTATCGTTATAGGTGGTGGAGCAGCACTTCTTAGAGCAAGCTCTAAAGTGAACCTTGATCTTAGTGGTGATGAGGCAATAGGTGCAGATATCGTCAAGAGAGCTTTGAGTGCTCCTGCTAAGCAGATAGCTGAAAATGCTGGTTATGACTCAGGTGTAGTAGTCAATGAGATATTATCAAATGATAATGAAAACTTTGGATTTAACGCTGCAACTGGAGAGTATGTTGATATGTTCAAAGAGGGTATCATCGATCCTGTAAAGGTTGAGAGAGTTGCACTTATCAATGCTATTAGTGTTTCAAGTCTTCTACTTACAACTGAAGCAACTGTAAGTGATATCAAAGAGGAGAACACTGCAGCTCCTGCGATGCCTGATATGGGCGGAATGGGAGGTATGGGTGGAATGATGTAATTTCACCCTCATTAATACATTTGGGACTTATGTTCCAAATGTTAAGTTTATCTATTTAAATGTAGGATATTGCCCTGCTCTACAGCTGTTTTCACAACTCAAATGGCATTACTGTTTTATCCCAAGTAGTGCATCAAGCATTCTGTCTATCGTTGTTATCACTTTTGCATTTGCCTGATAAGCTGTTTGGTACTTCATCAATGAAACCAACTCTTCATCCATATCCACTCCACTTACAGATTTTTGTTCCTGCTCTATTGTGTCATTTAGTGCTTTTGTAGCATCATAGCTTCTGACTGATTGAGCTGCATCTGAAGCGATATTTGAAGAGATTTGTCTATAAAATCCTTCGATTGTATTGAAACTTTTTTGGCTGTTCTCTTTTCCAAAAGTTATATTTTGATTTGCCAGTTTTACCATTAAGTTGGCTACTTCATTGTTACCATCAACTGGAGCTTTGTTAGCTTTTATCTTTGCAGGGTTGTTTTTAAGAGCATCTTCAAGATCAATATTTGATGCACTATCTCCTTTGAAAAATCTATGCACCTGTGAAGTTCCTGCAAAATTACTCCCCTTATCCTCCATAGCTATCGTATAACCATCAACCAAAGGATCAATTCTCAGTGCCCTACTTCCAAATGTAGCTTTGAAAAAATCATCAACATCATTGCTCCCGTCATTATCACCATTGTCATCTGTGCTTTTATTTATCTTGTAAACCAAAGAGTTTTTATTTGTATTTGTCGGATCATCAAAGATAGTATCTTCATCTATCTCTATATTTTTTCGTGCAACTTCATTACCATCTTTATCATACACTACAAGATCAAAACTACCCTCATTGATACCATCGATTGTGCTTAGTTTGGTGCTCTCATTGGCACCGTCAAAAATCTTTGTTTCAAGCTTTTTTTGTGGAGATGATGCATATACAGAGTTGACTCCATCCATCAAACCTTTTGCAAAATCATCCAAATCATCTATATATCTTTGAATTTTTGAGTTTGTAGCTCTTCCACTCTCATCAATACCATCACCTCTTAGTGCAATGATTGCACCAATTTTTCCACCTCTGATATTGGAAGTGATATCTATCTGATCGCTTGAGTTGTCATTTGATACATATACAACTGAGCTAAACTTTGATGTAGGAGATGACTCTGTTCTATCCAATTGGATTGGATGAAATGAAGCACCATCTACAATATTTCTTCCTGCTATATTGATATTGTAATCTGTTCCTTGATCTGTCTGAGATCTGTCTATATCGCTGTGGCTTCGTATTCTGCCTTTAAAGACATTGATTCCTATCAGTTTGGAGAGTCTTAACTCAAGTGAATCTCTTCTATCACGAAGATCATTGGCATTTGCATCATTTGAGCTTTCAATTTTGTTGATCTCTTTGTTTACTTGAGCTATCTCTTTTCCTATACGATTAACTTCATCAACAGCAGTTGCTAGTCTGTCATCCAATCTATCCTGCAAATCTCCAAGCATCTTTTTTGTTGATTTGATATCTCTTGTCAAAGCCTCAGTACTTTTTGCCAATGTTACTTTGTTAGCACTGTTGCTTGGATCTTGGGCTATATCACTCCATGAGTTAAAAAAATTCTTTAAATCATTTGCAATTCCATTATCTTCAATATCAGGAAAATAGCTTGTAATCTCAGTCAAAGTATCTTTGGTAAATTGATCATGTTCAAGCTTTGAGGAGCTTCCACGAAATCTACTATAAACAAACTCATCATGAATTCTGCTAATAGTAGATACATTAACACCACTTCCACTATCTCCTGGAATTGAGTGAAGAGGAACTTTTGGCTCTTGAACAACTCTTTGTCTTGAATATCCAGGGGTATTTGCATTTGAAATGTTGTGTGAAGTGGTATTGATACCTGTTTGTGATGCACTAAGCCCACTGTAACCGATATGTAAACCGTCAAAAATTCCCATTATGCACTCACTCTAAGCATTGCTGCAGGATGTGGCTTTGTTTGATTGTAACCATGTGTATCAAAGGTGACAATATTTGAAAAGAGTGATCGATAAAACTCACTCACTACTACAACAATTGCCGATAAATCTCTGTTTAATTTTTTTAGCTCCAAAAGTTTTGTTTTGAAAGCATCAAACAGTTCCTGCTCATTCTCATCTAGCACAGACTCCAGATCACCACCACTCTCAACCATCTCCATCAGTTGAGAGTTTAAAACTGTCTTGGCACTCTCAAACTCTAAAAGTATTCTCTCTTTGGTACCAACTCTGTTGGAGATTTCATCATGCTTTGATGCTTTAACAAGCTCTATATCTTCTTTAGTGTATTCGATCAAACGATCAAGCTTAAGTAAAGCCGTTTGTAATTTTTCTGCCAACATAGAAATCTCCTTCTATACATCTTTATATTAACTATAAAGTAAATCGGCACAATGATAAAAAACTTTACTTTTTTAAATAATTTTTACTATTTGAAATTTTATCTATTTTCTTTTAAATAATTGAATAATAACTCTGAGTAACCAAAACTTCCACTCATAGCATTTGATAGAGCATCATTATACATCGACTGATATATCTTATCTCCGACATCTTTACCAAAGAGTTTGTTCTCACTTTTGAGTGATATATCAAAAACTTTTTTGATAAAAAAAGCTTCAAATTTATCTGTCTGCTCTTTTAACTTTTGATCATCGAGATTCTTATTGATTTTGGGAGTTTTTTCACTTAAGAGTGATAAAGAGTTGTCTATCTTCATTATATCACCTCCAAATCAGCTCTGATAGCACCCTGTCTTTTTAGAGTAATCAGCAAAGAGATGATATCTTTTGGTTTGTATCCCAACTTTTGCATCACTTTGGCGACACTGGCAACACTGCTTTTACCATACCTCATAGAGATCATTTTTGAACTGCTGTTTGATTTGATATTTGGAGCGATTTTAAGGGTAAAATCATTTTGAGCCACCACTACAGGAGAAATAAGTATATTGGCTCCTGCGACAATGGTACCACTCTGTTTATCTATGACGATTTTATCGTTTTTTACCGAATAGATATTGATATCATTGATCATAGCCAAAAATTCCACCATACTCAAATTTGCCGGTCTTGTTATTTGAATAGTTCTGGGATCTAATGCTTTTGCAGCATTGGTTTTATATCTGGAGTTGATAGCATTTTGGATCTTGATGGCTGTTTTAAAATCTGCTTTTTTCAGACTCAACTCAATCCTGTTTTTATGATACAGATCATAATCAAGCTCTCTCTCCACCAAAGCTCCGTCATAAATCTTTGCAGTGGTTTTTAAAACTGCCTTTTTTTTGTCATTGTAATAGTCATTGATATTTCCTTGAGCCAGAGCATATATTTGTCCATCTATCGATTTTAGAGCAGTCAACAGCAGAGTTCCTCCGCTTATCGATTTGGCATCACCTATTGAAGATACCTCTACATCTATCCTGTCTCCATGCCTTGAAAACGGAGGAAGAGTTGCTGTTACCATCACTGCTGCAACATTTTTGGATTTGATATCTTTTGCATCGATTCTAACATTGACACTTGAGAGCATACTTGCTATTGCTCTTTGGGTAAATTTTGAAGATGAACCATCTCCGGTACCATTTAGCCCAACTACCAATCCATACCCGATAAGTTGATTGTCTCTGATACCTCTGACATTTACCAACTCTTTAATCTTTGTGGCATATAAAAAGCTACTAAACAATACCAACAAAATTGCAAACTTCTTCAAAATCTTCTCCCCAAACTCTAATTATATAAATTAAAGCAAAGAGTGTTCCAGCTATATTCTATAGATAGATAGTGAAGATTTTCCAAATTTTTTGGTTTTGACTTTTTGATAAATACCAATCTTTGGAGGAGTTTTTAGTGAGCTTATATGCTCTATGGCAATAATATGAGCCAAATTTGAAGGAATCGATAAGATAAGATCATACACATTTGTATAAATCTCTTCCATACCATCTCTGATATCAAACGGAGGATCAAAATAGAATATCGCCTTTTGCTCAAGCAAGTTTAGAAGTTTTGGAAACTCTGCAAAACTATCTCCAAGTATCGTAGTGCAGTTTTTTGGATCAATCTCCATGCAATTTTTGTTTAAGATTTCAAATGCCAACTTATCTATCTCTATAAAATATGCCCTTTTTGCACCACGGCTCAATGCCTCCAATCCCATAGAGCCACTGCCTCCAAACACCTCTACAAAATCAAAACCCTCCAATTCAAACTGAATAGAGTTAAAAAATGAGTTTTTTAGTATCGATTTTGTGCTTCTTGTGCTTTGCAAAGATGGAAGATATATCTTTTTCCCTTTGTAAATACCCGCTTCAATCTGCTTGTAAAGAGGTTTCTGTTTAGCCATTAGAGTAACTTTTGATGATTTTGTCAATCTTTTTTTTCTGTTTTTGGGAGATTTCCTCTACAATCTTTTGCATCTGTATCTCCTCTTTGCTCTTTTGGCGATTTTTGTAATCAAACTCTTCAAGTGCATCAAGAAGCATCTCTTTAGTAAAAGGGACACTCAAATTGGCATCTTTGTCTTTTGATATCAAAAAAAGGTTTTCAACCCCCTCCAAATGATGGTCTGCTACAATAATCTCGGCTTTATCCTCTTCCGTAAGATACTCTTTTAGGTAAAACTCCAATGCTTTGGAAATCAAAACCGATTTGCACTTTAAAGCAATCTTCATACTAGCTCCTTTGTAACCAAAAGTAAACATTTGGATTATTTTATCTAAAAATTGAGTTTTTTTATTGGAATATATGATGGTGTAAAAAAAGTTTACCGATATAAGTTGTAGAAAAACCCAATCAAAGGAGTGGTTATGGTTTTAGTTAGCTCGAATATTCAACCTACAACACAATTTACACCTGCCACTTCGGCGGGTAATAGTGTTGTAAATGAGAATAACAGCATAAAGGTTCATTCAACTAGTAAGAGTATGGATATCGATAAAAACAGTTCTACTGATATAGACAAGCTTGTCAATGATCTAAATCAACAAGCTCAAAAAGAGTCTGTTAACATTAGCTTTGGATATGACAAAGAGTTAAATCAAGTCTATATCAATGTTACTGATAAAGATAGTGGCAAAGTTATAAGAAAACTCCCAAGCAGAGTCACTTGGAAAATTACTAGATAGGAGAGCATAATGGCTGGAATTACAACACTAGGAATCGGAAGTAGCGGTGTATTAAGCTCTGATCTACTTGATAAGTTAAAACAAGCAGACACTGATGCTCAAATCAAGCCGATTGAGAGAAATCAAGAAGAGGTAAAGCTCAAGCAAGAGGGTCTTAAATCTATAAAAAACCTATTAAATGGTTTATACGATCTCTCTACTAAACTAGCAGACCAATCACACTATGATGCAACTACTACGACACTCGAAGGTGACTCAGTAAGTGCAAAAGTTGCTGATACTGTTAAAGAGCAAGATCTCAAAATACAAGTTCTCAAACTGGCAACAAACAGTATCAAACAGTCTGCAAAATATGAAGATAAAGATACAGCCATAGGAGCTGGAACTATGCATATTAGTATCAACGATAACACTTATGATATAGATATTAGTGATACTGATACACTTGAGACTATCAGCAAAAGAATTGAAAAAGAGACAGATGGCAAAGTATCTGGAAAAGTTCTTGATGTTGGAGGTGATAAACCTTTTAGACTCGTCTTAAAAGCCAAAGATACCGGAGTTGAAAACACTATACATACATCAGGTAAGATACGATTTTACAATGCTCAAACACCAACAGATGCAAAGTTCAAAGTAGATAATGTAACCATCACTCAAGCTTCAAATCATATAGAAAATATTGTTGATGGAGTAGATATCACTCTTAACCAAAAAGGAGTCACAACTCTTCACATCGAAAAAGATACACAAAAGATTACCGATGAAGTAAAAAGCTTTGTAGATAAATACAACGAAAGTGTAAAACTAATCTCTGATCTTACTAGTTACAATGCAGATAAAAAAGTAGGTGCAGTTTTTCAAGGAAGCAGTGAGATTAGAGATATCAAAAATCGTTTAAGAGATGTTTTGGATACTACATTTTCAGCCAATGGTAAAATGGCAAATGATTTTGGATTGGATATCGATAAAAAAGGTACTCTGTCATTTAATGAAGATAAATTCAAAGACTCTTTGAAAAATGATCCAGAAGATTTTAAAAGTTTTTTCGTAGGAACTGCAGATAATAAAGGTCTATTTAGAAAATTTGACACTACACTGTTTGAATTGACTACAAAAAGCAGTGGACCGTTAAAGTCACTACAATCAAATCTTGATGATAGATCAAAATCTCTTGCGGATCTTCTTGAAAAATCAAAAAAATCCCTTGAGACTAGATTTGAGATTTTACATAAAAAATTTGCCTCATTTGATCAGGTAATAGGAACTCTAAAAAGTTCATCAGATATGTTAACTTCAATGATTGAAGCCCAATATGCAAAAAGATAAGAAAGGATAAAAGAGGATGAAAAACGGATATAATGCTTATGCTCAAAATTCAGTCATGGTAGAATCACCATATAAACTAACTCAAATGTTATATGAGGGGATACTAAAATTTACTTCACAGGCAAAAAGAGCTATAAATGAGGGAGAGATTGAAAAAAGAGTCTATTACATCAACAGAGCAACTGCCATCTATGTAGAACTCATAGCAACTCTAAACTTTGATGGAGGTGAGATAGCACACTATCTTCACGGCTTATATAACTACCAACTCAAGCTTCTTAGTGAAGCCAATTTAGAAAACTCTCTAACAAAAATAGAAGAAGCTATCAATGTAGCCTCTGTATTACTAGAAGCATGGAAAGAGGAGACACAAAATGAGCCGGCAGTGGCTTAATAGCTTTATGATTGCACTGGTCAATGAAGAGTTTTTTGAGATTCAAAGACTATGCAAAGATATACCTGATTTTAGTAACGAAGATGATCTGATAGAAGCAAAGGCTCTTATTGTAGAAGCTTTGAAAAAAGCTACTACAATTCATCAAGATAGCCTAAAAGAGTTGCAAAAGGTCAAAAAGCAGCTTCATTTTGTGCAGACTCAAGCCAATGAAGCAAACTTCATCCAAAATATCTAAGTTTAACCATCTGGATTTATCTCACTATCATCATATGGATCTAGATGGATATTAAAAACCCATCTATTCTTTGTGTCTAAAGCTCTGATTTTCTCTTCAATCCTATCACTGATACGGTGAGCTTCAAGAAGTAAAATTTCAGGGGTAAATACCAGATGAACATCAACAAAGTTTGTATTTGCTGAGTGTCTGGTTTTGAGAAAATGATACCCGTTTATGCCCTCTTCGTGATCTAAAATATATTTGATCTTTTCAACAAGCTCCTTATCCAAAGCTCCATCAAGAAGTATATATACCCCCTCACTGATGATCTCATATGCGGAGTAGATGATATATATCGCTATCGCTCCACCAATCAAAGAATCGATAAATTCAAGACCGGTAAATTTAACTAGTACCAATGATACCAAAATCGCCACATTTGTATAGATATCAGTTTTATAGTGCAGAGCATCTGAACGAATGACCAGTGAATTTGTAGCTTTTGCAACCTTGTTTAGATAAAAAACAAGTGCTATGGTAATAACCAAAGAGATAAGCATCACCAAAATAGATGTATCCAAAAGCTCAACTCTATCTTTATGAATATACTTCATCACAGCACTATAAAATATATAAATGCCTGAAACTGTGATAACAGTCCCCTCAATTACCGCTGCTAATGCCTCGATCTTACCTTTTCCGTAGTTAAACTTCTCATCTTCACTCTCTTCTACTTTTGAGATAGCAAAATAGTTAAAGAGTGATACGATCAGATCAAGTACCGAATCAATAGCACTTGCCAAAACAGCAACTGAACCACTCAAAATACCTATAACCAACTTTAGCAGTATAAGCAGTGTCGAAATGGCACTTGCAACTACAGTAGCTCTTTTTTGTGCTTTCATTCTGATTCCTTATATACTCTTAGAAGGTGCACCTATTTTTTAGTGCAAAAAATTCAACCAAAGTCCAAAAATAAAAATCTATGATATAGTAAATGCATTTAAAACTCCTCCAAATTATCTCTATTTCCATTAAAAAGAGCCTATTATTTAAAAAAATTAAACTATTTTAAAGAAACTTTTAATAATTAATTTATATAATAGGTGCAAATTTAATTTTAAGGAGTATATGAATGAGTAACTTTTCTAAGATAGCTATAGGAAGTTCGTTGGTACTAAGTGCCGTGTTATTTAGTATCGGATGTGGTGGTAACAGTAACTGTTGTAAGGATATTGGTGAGCCACCGGTACCAAAGATTGCAGATGAGCAAAATGCTAATGTAAAAGTCGGATCAAATGGTCAATATATATTGGATAACGGGAAGACTACACTCTTGTTAAACGGGCTTAATAGCGAAGATAATGATGGTCAAGTTACAAAATGTAACTGGTATATTGCAGATATGGATGAAAATAATAAAGCAATAAACAAAAAGTTGGTTAAAGAAGATCAGTGTAACAATGTAGAGATCGATTTTAGCAACTACAGTGGTACCAAATATGTATGTCTTGAAGTGATTGACAACAACGGTCTATCATCAAATTTAAATAATGGTGGAGTAACTGACTTTAATGCCGATGGTGAAATTAAGAAAAAGGTCGGTCAGATAGAAGATAGGAAAAAACTTGATTGTAGAAGAGTTGTGATTGACAAAACTCAAAATCAACCTACTAATCTTGATTTTAACATATATAGAACTCCAGATCAAACTGCTACTACACCTATAAATGAAGTTAAACAAGGATGTTCTTTCTATATTAAGCCAACAGTGGATCTATCACACTATACAACTTGTGAGTGGAAGATTAAAGAGAACGGTCAACTTCTTAAAACAGGATGTGGCACAGTAACAGATCTTAACATAACTCAATTAGGGGACAAAAATATATGTCTTTATGTCGAGGGAGTAGAGAAGTCATGTGAGCAATTGAAAGTTATAGAGCATGATAAACCTACTGCAAAATTAGGAATATATGATGATAAACAACTTAAAACACCACATAAAGGTAATTTAACAAAAGAGCACAATTTCTACCTAACTTGTAAAGATAGCACAAACGACTGCCCAGGTGATCATCAAAAATTAGAGTGCCAATGGACAGCACAAAGTTATAATCCTAAAAATGGAAGTTGTGATTATGAACCTCAAACGGGTGACTATATATATCCAGATTGTTTTAATAAGGACCTTGATGATGGAACACACGAATCAATTTCTTCAACAACATCAGCTGCAGGTGATGTAGTAGGCCTTACTACAATAAAACAATATGCATGTGGAAAAGCAGCAGATAAATGTGTTCGAGTTAAAGTAAAAGTTATTGATAAACGATATAATAAGTCTGATGAAACTGATTGGGTAGTACTTAAAGTTAACCCATAAATGTAAATGGAGCTTTTGCTCCGTTTATCCTACCCCCCCCTCCTCACCCCATTAAAATAATTTCACCTTTTGCCGATATAATCTCTATACAAAAACCAAGGATTAAAATATGTCAAAAGCTGGACTTCTACCTTCAAAAAACCGACTTGAAAATATCCCTAAACTAATAAGTGATTTTTATCTTCTTAAGCCTATTCATAGTGAAGCCAAACACAAAGTATCTTTTGGCACTTCAGGACACAGAGGAAAGGCAACTCAAAAAAGCTTTAATCAAAATCATATACTTGCCATCACTCAAGCAATATGTGATTATAGAAGTAGTCAGGGCATCAACGGAAAGCTCTTTTTAGCAAAAGACACCCATGCTCTTTCATATCCTGCGGAACTGACCGCCATATCAGTCTTGATAGCAAACGGGGTTGAAACCTATATCGCCAAAGATAACGGCTACACTCCAACTCCCGCCATCTCTCATGCAATCATTTGTGAGAACATTGGTACCAATGACAAGAGTGACGGCATAGTCATCACCCCTTCTCACAATCCGCCAAGTGACGGTGGTATCAAATACAACACTCCTGATGGGGGTCCAGCCGATACAGATGTGACAAAGTGGATAGAAAACAGAGCAAATGAACTGTTAGAAAACTCTCTTAAAGGTGTGAAATATCTATCTATAGAAGAGGCACAAAACTCAAAACATCTACACCATTTTGACTTTGTATCAAACTATGTGAGTGATCTTAAAAACATCATTGATATAGATGCTATCAAAAGTGCCGGTATCAAGATAGGTGCAGATTGTCTTGGTGGAAGTGGGATGGAGTATTATAGGGCTATTAAGAGCACTTATGGACTCGATATGGATATACTTCATGATTATGTTGATGAGCAGTTTGGCTTTATGCACTTAGATCATGATGAAAAGATCAGGATGGATTGCTCCTCGCCCTATGCTATGAGAGGATTGATAGATCTAAAAGATAAAT
>QNZU01000093.1 GCA_003978405.1 Sulfurospirillum sp. | reverse complement strand
CACTCACAAGAGCCTACCGATATGTCAGTGACACAAGGCTTGAAGATAGCAAAACCATCATCGACAAAGTCCAGACAAAAGGGGTGTGGGACTGCACACTCTGTGGCGAATGCACCGCCGTATGCCCACAAGGAATAGACCCTAAAAATGATATATTGATGCTAAGAGCCAAGAGTGTTCAAGCAGGTTATAGTGATCCTACATTTAGTAGTGGTGGAGATGACTTTTTGAGTGGTGGATTTGATCCCAATGGGTTTTGATATGGAGTGCAAACTCTGCCGGAGTGAAAAAACCACCCTCTTTCACACAAGTGAAAACAGAGAGTATCACCACTGCAAAGAGTGCGATTTGGTTTTTGTTCCCTCAAAATTTTATATCCCAAAAGATGAGGAGTTCAAAAAGTATCAAAATCATCAAAACTCTATGCAAGATCAAGGGTATTGTGATTTTCTAAATAGGCTTCTAGATCCACTCTCACACTATCTCAAAGAGGGTGCAAAGGGTTTGGATTTTGGCAGTGGGCCAGGACCCACACTCTCAAAGCTGATGGAGCAAAGAGGTTTTAGGATGGATATTTATGATATATTTTTCGCAGACAAGAAAGAGGTCTTTGAGAAACGATACGACTTCATCACAAGCACCGAAGTAATCGAACACTTACACCACCCCTTGCAAGAGATAGAGAGATTGTGGGGTATGCTTGGTAAAGGTGGAGTTTTGGGGTTGATGACTGCTTTTAGAGTAGAGGATTTTAAAACTTGGTACTACAAAAGAGACCTAACCCATATAAACTTTTTCACTCCAAAAACTTTTGAGTGGTTGGCTAAGTATCTTGGTGGGGAGTTGGTGATTCCTAGTGATGGGGTGGTTGTTTTGGTGAAGGTTTGACATCAGTTCTTCCTGTTTACTCCAAATCGAGTGCTTTTAGTACCGATAGAGGATATATCTCATGTTCACATTCATGTATCTTTTTCTCAAACTCTTCAAAACTCATACCACTCTTATCAAATGATTTTTGCATGATAATCTTTCCGCCATCAAGCTCATCGGTTACAAAGTGAGTGCTAACACCGACTTTTGCCTGATCGCTCTCATAACTTCTTTTTAGGGCATTTGCACCTTTGAAAGCAGGGAGTAGAGATGGATGTATGTTTATTGCTTTGATTCTGCTTGTAAAGATAGGGGTCAATATCCGCATAAAACCTGCGAGGATCGTTAAATCTACATCAAAACCGGTGATAATTTCGACCAACTTTTCATCAAATTTCTCTCTTGAATCAAACTCTTTGTGATTTAAAATAACAGTGTTAATTCCAAGTGCTTTTGCTTTGGCTATGCCCCTTGCTTTTGGATTGTTAGTAATAACAGCTACTACAAAAATTTTGTGAGGATGTAGTTTTTTGATGATATTTTCCATATTGCTACCCTCTTTGCTAAAGAGGATCACCACTCTTTTCATATAGATTTGATCGCTTCTATCAGATCAAGAGGAGTTAGAGAGTAGTTGTTTTTAGAGTAGGAAGCTCCGGCAAGTGAGTGAGCCAAAGAGCCGTTTATCGCTGAATCCAAAGCAGAGTATCCCTGTGCCAAAAGAGCCGAAATCATACCACTTAGCACATCTCCGCTACCACCTTTGCTAAGGACATTGGTACCATGCGGATTGATAAAGATTTTCTCTTTTTGTGAAATTATTACATTTGCTCCTTTTAAAAGAAGTGTTGCATTTTGGTATCTGGATGAAAATTCTCTAACATAGCGGAGTCTGTTTTTTTGTAGTTCATCTATTGAGATATCTGCAATCCCTGTGATTTTCAAAAGCTCTACAAACTCCCTTGGATGGGGTGTTAATACAAGATTCTCTTTTTTTTGCAATACTTTTTTTATGATAGGATTATAAAACAGATCAGCATCAATCAACATCGCAATCTCATCTTGAAATAAAAATCCAGACAGATACTCATCATCATATCTGTTTCCAAGCCCCATGCCGATAGCGATTGCTGTTATTTTGGAAGGCAAGTGAGAAGATTGCATCAACTCATAGGGAATCTCATAAGGTTCATTCTCAACCACCGTCACTTTACCCGCACCAAATGCCAGTGCCGCACGAGCAGAGATGATACCGGCTCCTGGCATCTTACCGGCAACTACACACAGATGTCCAAAGTCCCCTTTGTGGCTATTTTTTTTCACTCTTATTGGTAGAATTAAATCGCTTTTTTCTAGTAAAAAGGTGTCGCTTTTATCTTCATACAAGCTATTGGAAACACCCAGATTTGCTCTTTTTATCTCACCCACAAAATCTTTTGCCATATCACTAAAGAGTGCCTCTTTGTAGCCGCCCATCGTTACGGTCAAATCGGCTATAAAAGCTATCGGAGAGGGGTTTCCTTTTAAGTCGATTCCGCTTGGTATATCACAAGAGAGTTTGAAGCCCTTTTTTTTGTTTAACCTCTCGATTAGTTTTATTGCATCTTGATTTAACTCCCTGCTAAGTCCTGACCCAAAAATGGCATCTACAATCAGATCAAACTCTCCATCAATCGAATCGACTATCTTTACACCCACACTTTTGGCTCTTTGAAGTTGCAGTTTTGCCATATCACTTTTGGTACCAAAAGGAAGATACAAACTCACATCTTTATCACCTAATAGTCTTGACAATGCGATACCGTCAGCTCCGTTGTTTCCGGCTCCACTTACTATAAGCACACTTTGAAACTCATCCAAAACAGCATCTTTTAATCCAAGTGCCGCATGCTCCATAAGCAGATCTTCACTCATATAAAACTCTTCATAACATTTGGCATCTAAACGACTCACATCTTCAAAAAGAGGTACCACTAAATTCTCCTTATTTCACTCTTCTTTCTAAAAAAGATCTATTTTTCGGTCTATTAACCTAGCTAAAAGTCCCAATATTGCTATGAAAATTATATCCATATATCAGTGGTACTTTTATAAAACAAACTTATTGATTATACTAAATGGCTCCTCAATTTTGATTTAAGTATGTTCTCTTAAATATATCAATGCTTCTTCCAACTCATTTTCATTAAAAACCTTGATACCATTTTTCTCGAGTAATTTCGCGGTAACTCCCATCTTTGGTACCAATCTTTTGCTAAAAGTTCCATCATAGACCATATTGTTTGAGCAGGATGGACTCTTTGATTTTAATATTGCTACTTTAATATTATGTTTTTTAGCAATCAGTAGAGCATAATTTGCACCTTTTTGAAAAAAGTCACTCACATCTTCGCCATCAATATTGATAACTTTATCTCCTATGATCTCACTAGGAGCTCTTGGAGTTGGTAATCCTCCGTCAACTTCAGGGCAGATAGGAAAGATTTGATTTTTTTCGAATATTTCGTGCTCTATATAATTGTTCTTTCCATCATATCGAACATTCCTGCCCAACAGACAGGAACTAACAAGTATCTTCACAGCTCTATTTTGAAAGCTCTAAATCTTTGCACACTTTGCTTGGCCATTTGCCAGGTAACTCTTTGCAAATTCTCTCTACTACATCATCCATATCATCATAGGTGGCATTTTTTCCAGGCTGAAACCAGATAAGATACATAAAACCTACGATACTCTCTTGAGTCTTTTTATCCGATTTTTTATAAAAGGCGATATTGCTGTCAAGATTTCTCATATCATCATGGTAACCGGCGATAATTTGCCTGATACCATTATCTGCAAAATGTTTTGCACTTGCTAGAAAGTCTGCTTCTGTCTTATTTTCAAGACCTGGCTCTTTTGGATTTGGAAACCAGTTAAACATAATTACTTGATCTTTTGGCAGATACTTATATGCACCCAAAGCATTACCTTTTACACCCATATATGGATCTCTGCCGTTGAAGTTTGGATCAAACATATCACTCATCAGATAAAACTCAAGATCACTTCTGTTTTGATCTAGTGAAATTTTTTCGACCAATCTTTTGGTACTGATGCCGATATAATCTCCTCCGGTAAAATTCTCATTTTTTGTGCTATTAAGCTCTTTTGCATAAAGCTCGATACACTTCTCATCCCATCCTGCCGTTCTCCACTCATCATCATCGACCGCATAGGCATCTACATTGTTATTAAATCCCTCATTGATTCTTTTTACCTGATCCAAAAGTATTTTGTAGTACATATCCTCATCAGCACATATATCGCTAAATGCCTTTTGCTCTGAAGGCAAAGAGGTATTTACCTGAGGATACCAAATAACTTTTAATCTCTTATTTGATTTGATTTTGTCACTTATGAGCTCTATTGAATCCTCATGCAAAATATAATCATCTACATCTTTATAAATAGTTCCATTCAGATCACTTACAATCGGAGTAGTATCTTCTCTTATCACATGAACTTTTGGAGTGTATCCTACCTCTTGCACACTCACTGAGTGAATTGTAACACCCTTGCTATCTTGAACATAGACTTTTATTTTTCCATCTCTTTGAGAGTGATCAAGTGAGTTAAAATATACAGAGTATTTACCATGAACTTTTGATGATGGGATATTTTCAAAATATTTGTTAACTCCAAAAATCACTTTTCCATTGTCATCATTGTAGTCACCATCAAGCACACTTACTTTGATCTCTTTGTCTTTGAAATCCTTTGTGGTTATATCAACAGTGATCTTATACTCTGTATCTAACTTGATATGATCAAATGAATATAAATTCCCAAATACTGAGTCAGGTGAGGTTTTAGTCTGGATTGGTACCAATGGAAGTGCAACAGATCCATTTACCTCATAGATGGTTGTAGCTTTATTGGCTTCAGAAAAATCAAATTTGCCTTTTTGATAAAAAGGATTTCCCTCATCACTGTCGTGCACTACTTCATTGGCTACATTCCCTCTAAAGTGCATAGCTACTAAATCTAGTCCATTTTTATGAGCGAGTTTTTCTATCTGCCCCATGTAGCTTTTGACTTTGTTGATGATTGGATTATCATGTGAGAGTCTTGTAAATATATACTCCTGCTCAACAACTATTCCGTTAAAACCAAGTCTGGCTGCATCTAAAATAACCCTCTTGATCAACTCAAAATTTTCATCATCACTTAAAGATTTATCAAAATATACAAACCTTTTTTGAAAATTATCGCTAATATTTTGATCTTTTATAGTTGCATTCAATTCAACTTCACTACTGCTTTTTGTCTGATTTAAATCAACACTATAAGCAGATATAGAAAACAGCATAATCGCTAAAAATGTTAATATAATTTTTTTGTGTTTCATATAAAATTCCTTCATGGTTAATCTATTATAGTTAAGTCTTCTTAACAAATGCTAAATTTTATACAAATATATTTAATTTTATACTATAAATTTTTGAAAATTCTTATTCATATATTTTATATTTTAATCATAAAGCATTATAAAAATTAATAAGAGTTTAAGAAGGTTTTATTAAAAAATATGATACTATAAGCAAATCCGTTAGGACATTTACTGGGTAATTGTTAACTAAAATAAAGGAGAAATTATGAAGTTAGGCTTCCTAGTCGATCTCGATCTTTGCATGGGTTGTAAAGCATGTGAGGTTTCGTGTAAGGTAGAAAATGAGGTGCCGCTTAGTTCTTGGAGACTTCGCGTAAAGTATGTAGATCAGGGACTTTTCCCGAATACTTCCAGAACATTTACACCACTTCGTTGTAATCACTGTGAATCTGCTCCTTGTGAGAGAATCTGTCCAGTTTCTGCTCTTCACTATCTCGATAATGGTATCGTAAACATAGACAGTGCTAGATGTATAGGATGTGCCGGTTGTATCATGGCGTGTCCATATGGTGCCATTTATATGGATCCTGAGTCAAATACAGCAGACAAGTGTACATACTGTGCTCACAGGATTGAGGGTGGATTGATGCCAGCATGTGTTGTAGCTTGTCCGGTTGAGGCAAATATCTTTGGTGATCTTGAAGATCCTAATAGTACTATCAGTAAATATATCTCAAGAGATAAGAGAGTTCAAGTTAGAAAGCCTGAGAAGATGACTGTTCCTAAACACTTCTATGTGGGTGGTGGACAAGCTCAACTAAATCCTCAAGCTTCACTAAGAAAAGATGGTTATAACCTCTTTAACAATATCACGCACCTAAAACATATAGGAGGAGAGTAAGATGGAACATACACAAATTATAAATCATGCTATTACGACTCTTGATGTGGCATTACCAGGAGTTGTGTGGGGTTGGATGATTACTCTAAACCTCTGGGCGAAATCTATCGCAACTGGTGTAGTTTTGGTTGGAGCTTATATGCTTGCAAGACACAAAGATGAGGGTGGAGTTACTGGTATTAGAAGGACTATTCCGGTAGTTGCTTTTATCTTTTTGAATATCTTTTTACTATTTACACTGCTTGATCTGCATCAACCACTTAGAATGGTAAATATCTTTTTTCATCCTCACTTTACTTCAGCTATTACTGTTGGAGCTTGGATGGCTACGGCACTTACAGGTGTGATAGCATTTATGGCATTTTTGGCAGTTATGAAAAATCAGACAAAAGGTCTTTATGATCTATTGCTAAAAATAGCAGTTATCTTGGCGATACCTGTTACACTTTATACTGCTGTTATTATGGGTGAAGCGAGTGCTAGAGCTTTGTGGGCTACACCTGCTGAACTTGCACAGATGGCTTTTGCTGCACTAGTAGCTGGATCATCGATATTATTACTTCTTGGTAGTAAATTTTCAAG
>QNZU01000073.1 GCA_003978405.1 Sulfurospirillum sp. | reverse complement strand
GTTGCTAGTGTTCTTACTCTTTTAAGAATATTTCCATACTCTTCTAAAGCACCATCAGCTGTTTGAATCAAACCGATTGCATCGTTTGAGTTTCTAACTGCTTGACCTAAACCTTCAGCTTGTGCAGAAAGCTTATTTGCAATTGAAAGACCTGACGCATCATCAGCCGCTTTGTTAATTCTGTGACCGCTACTTAAAGCAGAAAGTGAATTGTTAAGCCCATGGTTGTTGTTTACTGAGTGCATGTGTGCATTCATAGCCGCTACATTTGTGTTAATTCTAAAACCCATTTTAAATCCTTTAAAAATAATATTTCGAGTGCATCCTTGCTACTCTTGCAAACTAAATCGCACCAATATAAAAAAACTTAACCCTCTTTTTAAAAAAATTTACCTTTTTTGTGTTATTTGAAGCAGTTGTATATTTTATGAAATAATTTGAAGTGAATTTTTATAAAGGTAAAATTAAATATAATATTTACAAAAATAGGAAAAAATTATTAATTATTTTATTTTTGTCAATTAATATACTCACCTAAAGCAATTTTGGTATAATAGCCACCCATTAAAAGAAAATAAAACAGGTAGTAATTTGAAAAATTTAATTATAGTAGAGTCACCGACAAAAGCAAGAACGATAGAGAATTTTTTGGGAAAAGATTATACTGTTATTGCCAGTAAAGGTCATATCAGGGATTTGCCAAAGAGTTCATTTGGTATAAAAGTAGAAGATAAGAAGTTTATACCAGAATACAGAGTCAGTCGAGATCACTCCAAAATTGTCAAAGAGATAAAAGATTTAGCCAAAAAAAGCGATCAAGTCTATATCGCAACCGATGAGGATCGTGAGGGAGAGGCAATAGGTTATCATATAGCTACTGCTATTGGAGAGGATCCAAACACGATACCAAGAATTGTGTTTCACGAAATCACCAAAAAAGCTATAGACCACTCTTTGCAAAATCCAAGAAATATCGATCTTGATTCTGTAAATGCACAACAAGCTAGAAGATTGCTAGATAGGATAGTGGGTTATAGACTCTCACCACTTATCGCTTCTAAGATTCAAAAAGGTCTAAGTGCAGGTAGGGTTCAAAGTTCGGCACTAAAGCTTGTGGTAGATAGAGAAAGAGAAATTAAAGCTTTCAAACCGGTTGAGTACTGGTCAATAGATGCACTGTTTGAAAAAACTATCGAGTCTATTTTAGTAGAGTTTGATGGACAAAAGATAGAGAAGATGACTATTGGTAATGAAGAGGATGCTTCAAATATAAAAAATAGGCTCCAAAGTGAGAGCTTTAAAGTCTCTAAAATAGAAAAAAAGCAGAGAAAAACTTCAGCCAATCCTCCATTTATGACTTCAACACTCCAACAAACTGCCTCATCAGCAATTGGGTTTAGTCCAAGAAAGACTATGATGGTAGCTCAAACACTATATGAGGGTGTCAAGACTGACAAAGGTGTGATGGGTGTCATCACATATATGAGAACTGATTCACTAAATATCGCCCAAGAGGCCATAGATGCTGCTAGAGAGAAGATAAAAACCTTTGGTGATAAGTATCTTCCAGCTAAACCAAAATATTATAAATCAAAATCAAAAGGTGCCCAGGAGGCTCACGAGGCAATTCGTCCGACAAACTTAGAGTTTACTCCACAGATTGCAAAGGAGTATCTAAAACCAGATGAGTTAAAACTCTATACACTTATATATAATAGATTTTTAGCTTCTCAGATGAGTGATGCTATTTTTGAATCACAATCGATTATATTTGAGAGCAAAAGTGGTAAATTTAAAGCGACTGGTAGAAAGCTAGTGTTTGATGGATTTTACAGAGTTTTAGGAAGCAGTGACAAAGATAAACTTTTGCCAGATCTTAAAGAGGGGCAGGATGTGGATCTTAGCTCTCTTGAGGCAAACCAGCACTTTACTGAACCACCAAGTAGATATTCAGAGGCTAGTTTGATTAAGAAGCTTGAATCACTAGAGATTGGACGACCATCTACCTATGCTCCTACTATCTCTTTGCTAACTTCAAGAAACTATATAGAGATAGAAAAAAAACAACTCATACCTACCGAAATAGCCTTTAAAGTGATCGAACTTCTTGAGGAGCATTTCTCAAACATCGTAGATGCTAGTTTTACTTCTGCTATGGAAGAAAAACTCGATGAGATTGCTGAAGGGAATGAAGATTGGCAAAAGGTGCTTTGGGATTTTTATGATCCATTTATCAAAGAGGTTGAGAATGGTAAGAAAAATATTAAGAGTCAAAAAGTTGCTATCCCTACGGGTGAAAGTTGTCCAAAGTGTGGCAGTGAACTGCTAAAGAGAAAGGGAAGATACGGTGAGTTTATTGCTTGTAGTGGATTTCCAAAGTGTAAATATACTCAAAATATCGGAGGCGATGATAAGGGTGGAGCTGCTAAAACACCACAAAATATAGTAGAGGGTGTGAAATGCCCAGAGTGTCAGAGTGATATCGTTCAAAGAAAATCAAGAAGGGGGACATTTTATGGATGTAGCTCCTATCCAAAGTGTCGATTTATATCCACTTATGAGCCTACAAACAAAAAATGCCCAGAGTGTGATTATATCATGGCAAGCAGAACTCTAAGAAAGAAACCGATCTATGAATGCATCAAATGCAAACACAGAGTTGATGCCTAAAGAGGTATACCTGTGTGCAATTTGCAATATCTCAAGCGGAAGTTGTAGTGAAGATTGTAAGTTTTGCACCCAAAGTGCGAAGTATCATGTAGATATAGAGATTTACAAGCAAAAGGATCTGCAACTTATATTAGAAGAGGCAAATCTAGCTATTAAAAACCAGGCTCTTGGTTTTTGTCTGGTTAGTTCTGGAAGAGGCTTAGATGAAAGAACTCTAAAATTTGTCTGTGAAGCTTCAAATCTCATCAAAAAACATCATCCTGATCTAAACATGATCGCATGTAACGGAATAGCCACCAAGGAGCAGTTACGAATATTAAAAGATAGTGGCATTAGAAGCTATAATCATAATCTTGAGTCTAGTCAGAACTATTATGAAAAGATCTGCTCTACCCATAGTTGGAGTGAGAGGTTTGAAACTTGTGAGGCTGTCCAAGAGGTGGGGCTTGATCTTTGTTGTGGTGGTATATGGGGGATGGGAGAGAGTAATGATGATAGAGAGTCTCTTTTGGATTCTATAGTATCACTTGATCCTGTGAGTGTAGCTATGAATTTTTACCATCCAAACAGTGCATTGCCTCTAGAAAAAAATATAGATATTGATGAGGCACTTTTATGGATAAGGAAAACAAGAGAGGCCTTGCCAAAGTCAATGGTGATGGTTGCTGGTGGCAGAGAGATCACTTTTAAAGAGAGAGTCGCAGATATTTTTAAAAGTGGAGCAAACTCTATTGTTATAGGAAACTATCTAACAACATCGGGTGATGAACCAAACAGAGATTTACTCATGCTAGAAGAGCTTGGGTTGAAGGTGGCAAAGAGTTGTGGATAGTAATGCGGTCTTTATAATATTTACCCTCTCTATCATTATCTTTATATCTCCGTATATATCAAAAATTTTTAAAATTCCTACTACCCCTGTTGAGATTGTTTTAGGTTCTATTGCAGCTACTGCAGGATTTTTAAAATACAATTATCTCTTTGAGTTGATTGCAGAAGTTGGGTTTTATTATTTGATGTTTTTGGCTGGTACTGAAGTAAATCTAAAAGAGCTTAGAGGGATGAGTAAAGATATGCTCAAAAAAAATATCTTGTATTTGGTACTACTATATTTCTTGGCATTTACATTTGTAAAAATTCACGGAGTCAATACGATATTTATTGTAATTATGCCTCTTATTTCTGTAGGACTCATAATAACACTTTACAAGGACTTTGACAAAGATACAAAATGGCTAAATCTCTCTATGAGTACAGGTATATTTGGAGAGTTAGTAAGTATAGTAGTTGTAACTATTGCGGGAGCTGTTATAGAAAATGGTATCGGTATTAAGTTATATACATCACTTCTTTATTTGGTACTGTTTATTTTGGCAGTAATAGTTATGTTTAAAGCATTTAATCTTCTTTTTTGGTGGTATCCTGAACTAAAAAGTCTTCTAATACCAATATACTCAGATAAAGATGAAAAAGATATTAGACTCTCTATGGCTCTATTTTTTCTGATGATTGCTGTGATGATGTTGCTACATCTTGAAGTGGCTTTTGGTGCATTTGTAGCTGGAGTATTTATACCAACATTTTTTCATCATAACAAGGATTTACCACATAAGCTTGGATCATTTGGTTTTGGCTTTTTGGTACCAATATTTTTTGTATATATTGGATCAACATTTCATCTTGGAAGATTGTTTGATGATGGATTGATAATGGAATCATTATGGATAACAGCGGCAATGATTGGAATGAGATTTTTAGCTTCATTATCTTTTATAGGGTATTTAAATTTTAAGGAAAGATTGTTGTTTTCATTTTCACAGTCAATGCCTTTAACTCTATTGGTAGCCATTGCAACTCTTGCATACCAAAATCAGATTATTAGTCAGTTTTACTATTTTACATTTATATTAGCTGCTCTTTTTGAAGTGATCATATCTATTGTTGCCATTAAGGGTATCTCTAAAAACCCTTAAAGTAATTAGTAAAAAATTAGATATCCGTTCTTGATTTTTTTGAAATTAGGTGCTTTATTCTTATTAAAATATATAAAGAGTGTATAAAGATTTCTAGAGAAATCTATTTTTACTCTTTTGAAAAGATGAGTATTTGTGATAATGTTTTTTACCATTTTTTTATTGCATCTTTTAAAGGTTAGTTTTAGCTCTTTTTTCTTTAAAGAGATTATTTTTTTGATGAGTCTATCTTTTGTTAGTATGATTAGACCATTTTTTTCAAGTTTGATTGTTAAAAAGCAGTTTTTAAATAGTATCTTTTTTTTAAAAAGATGAACCCTTTTTTTTGATATGGTTTTTATTTTTTTTCTCTTTGGAATATAGCTTTTATTACAACAATCAACTACTATATATTTTTTACTCAACTCTTCTAATGTTTGAGCCGGTTCTGCTACTGTTTGATAGGTTGGCTTTTTTTCAATTTTTATTTTTATTTTTTTCTTTTTCTTTGGTACCACACTTTTATATGTAGAGATTTTTTTTCTTGGTTTTGTTGTGCTTTTTTCAATTGTAGTATTTTTGTCACTTGGTAGTTTAATGTTTGTAGTGCATACAATATTTTTGGAGAATGGATTGTTATATGATGCCATTTTTAGTAGTGTCGGATCATCAAGTAGATTTTTTTTTGTATTTCTTTCTTCTAAAAAAGGATTTTCTCTAGCATTTATTGAGAGAAAAAGTAGTATCAAAATCAATAAAATTTTCATATTTCATCCTCATTTTCTGTAGGCAAGACTGATTTTAGTTCAAAATATTGCATTTGAAGATTTGCATTTGTCTCTTTTAGTTTTGATATTTTGTTTTGTAAGATTCTTTTGTCTTCTTTTAATGTTTGATAAACCCGATATGAGTTTTTTCCGTAGATCAATTGTGATACAAAAAGGGCAACGATTACAACTATCATTATAAGTATAAGAGGAGTTAAAATAGATCTTTCTCTTTTTTTACTTCTCTTATATGTAGTATTCATTTATCTATTTGGTACCAAACAAAGAGACTCCGGGATATTCACTAAATCCAAGTTCATTCTCTATATCAAGAAGTCTGTTGTATTTTGCAGTTCTCTCACCTCTTGCTGTTGATCCAGTTTTGATTTCACCTGTGTTTAAAGCTACTGCAAAATCGGCTATAAATGCATCTTCACTCTCTCCACTTCTGTGACTCATAACACATTTGTATCCATTTTTTTGAGCTAATCTTACAGTAGTCATCGTCTCACTTACTGTACCGATTTGGTTTGGTTTGATTAAGATAGAGTTTGCAACACCTTTTTCGATACCCTCTTTTAAGATCTTCTCATTGGTAACAAACAGATCATCTCCTACAAGTTGAACTTTATTAGCTAATTTTTGTGTTAATATCTTCCATCCCTCCCAATCATCTTCACTCAATCCATCTTCGATTGAAACGATAGGGTATTTGTTACAAAGATCAACATAATAATCCACCAACTCTTCAGCACTCAATACTCTATCTTCTGCATCAAGTTTATAGCCTCCATCAACCACTAACTCACTTGAAGCTACATCAAGAGCGATTGCAATATCATCTCCTGGTTTGTAACCAGCTTTTTCTATTGCTTGCATGATTACTTGAATAGGTTCTTCATTGTTTTTTAAATTTGGAGCAAATCCACCCTCATCACCAAGAGCTGTGCTCTCTCCCATATCGGCAATGATCTTTTTTAGTGTGTGGTAGACTTCAGCTGACGCTCTAAGTGCATCAGCAAAGTTCTCAAAATTCAAAGGCATTATCATATACTCTTGAAAATCCACACTATTATTTGCATGACTTCCACCATTGATGATATTTAGCATAGGCACTGGCATAGTAAGAGCATTGCTACCACCTAGATATCTATAAAGTGGCATATCTAGTGATCTTGCTGCTGCCCTTGCAACTGCCATAGATACACCCAAAGTTGCATTTGCTCCTAGATTTCCATAGTTGTCAGTTCCATCAATCTCTTTCATGATTGCATCTACTTCAGCTTGATTATAAGGGCTGATACCTACAAGTGAATCAGAAATGGTAGTATTTACATTTTCGCATGCCTTCAAGACACCTTTACCCATATATCTGTCTCCACCATCTCTAAG
>QNZU01000004.1 GCA_003978405.1 Sulfurospirillum sp. | reverse complement strand
CATATACAAGGTAAAAGTATTGAAGCTGAAGCAACAAATTTTAAAATAACAGATAAAAATAAGGGTCTATTGGAACTTATTGCTAAAGATGATATTGATATCCACTCAGCCAAAGAGACAACAACCTCTACCCATAAATCCAAGAAAAAAGGTCTCTCTTTTGGAATAAGCAAAAATAGTATCACAGTTGCAAAAGAGAAAAAAAGCAACAGTTACAAAAAAGTTACAACACAGAAGAAATCAGAAATCAAAAGTGCCAATGTCTATTTAAAAAGTGGAAAAGATACAAATTTGGTAGCTACAGATCTAAGTGCAAGAACTCTTATACATGATACAGGTGGCAATTTTAATGTAGTAAACGGAAAAAATACTTTAGAGAGTTCAAACTCAAAATCGACAAAAAAATTCGGTGCAAATTTTAAATTTAATTCACATGAATCAACTCTGTTTGTAGGATATAACGAAAATGGTAAAAAAGATGTTGTAAAAACTGAAGAAGTAGTCCAATCAAATATTCATGTAAAAAATCTTATCAGCAAAGCTAATGATGTAAATATCATAGGTTCTAATTTAACAGCACAAAATGGAAAGATAGATGTCAAACATTTCAATATAATCGATGCTCATCAAAAGACTACTATCGATAGATACCAAACCAAAACTCAAGCCGGTTTGGAGGTTGGTGTAAGACAACATTTAAGTGATGCAATCGATAGAGTCAAAAATATAAAAAATTCCAAAAGCGGATCTGGAGTGGTAGCAAATTCTTTAAGGGCTTATGAAACCGTAAACAGCTTCTCATCTCATCCAATAGATGCTGGGGTAAATGCAGTTTATAGAAAAGATAAAAAACACTCTAATACAGTGGCTTCAAAATCTGTAGCCTCTGATGTAAAGTTTAAAAAATTATCTCTTAAATCTGATACAACATTGGTGCAGGGAAGTAATTTTAGCTCAGATGATTTAGCTTTAAAGACAAAAGAGTTTATTGTAAAAGCCGGGAAAAGCACGATGCATACCAAAACAGACGGTAGCAAAGTAGATGGCAGTTTGGGTCTGTATGGTACCAAGCTTGGACGGCTTGGAGTTTCAAAATCTCTGTTAAAATCAGATGCAGAGTCAACAAACTATACAAATGCACATGTAAAAGTAAATAATTTTCAAGCCAACATTGATAAAACAGAGATAGAGGGTGGAAATATAGATGCACAAGTCTTAGAGGGCAGTATGGGAGATTTGAGTATCAAAAATGCCAAAAACAGTCTTAAAGTTTCTCAAAATGCAAAAGGAGGATATGTTAGTGGTGGTGTAAATGGTATTGGTGGTTTTTCGGCTCACAAATCAAAATCTTCAGTAGATAAAGTTTGGGTAGATCAAGTAAGCGGAATCAATGCAGAAAAATCACTAAATGAGCTTGATGGAACTTATATTAGTAATGTTGATAAAAATGGTAAAGTTTTGCCTAATTTGCACTTTCATACAAATGAGCTAATTTTGAAAGATCATAAATACAAGCAGACCAGTAAAAGTAATAGTATAGGTTTTGGTACCAATTCTATAGATAGAAGTAAGGGATCTACAAATCAAACTGAAACCATAAAAGCTACTATCACAGATGGAGAGATAGATAGCAAAAATACTATAGGCTCTTTAAACAGAGATATCGATAAAATGAGAGAGACAAGCAAAAAATCTCATAAAAACAGCACTATGCACCTAAGTAAGCAAGATATTGCATTGATAAAAGATCCAAGCAAAGAGATTCAAAGAGTAAAAGGAAATCTCAAAGATGTAGGACTTGCAGCTCATGTAGAGATATTGAAAAACCTCCCAAGTGCTTCAAAAGTTGGTGATGGTAAAGGTGATATGATTGATAAAACTGTAGGTAAAGCTCTTGATAAGTTAAATGGCTACACACTAGGACTCTCCCCTGCGGCAGAGACTGACGGAGGAGTTGTAAAGCAGATTGCAACACAGTTTTTTGGAGACAACAGATTGATGATTACTGCTCATTCCAAAGAGAAGTTATTAAAGATGGGTATATCTCCAAGAGATATCAAAAAGGTTGATCTTGTTTTGACAAAAGATGGAGTAAAAAGAGCTCAAGATGTCAAGAATAAAAATGATATCAAAGATAGATTGCCATCTCTTTGGATTACAGATCCTGATAAAAAGGTCGTAATAGGCAAGAGGGGAAGTGTCGCCGGTAATAAAGCACTCGAACCCTACAAGATTTATGTAGATGAGAACAAGTTAAAAGAAGCACATATCAATCATATCTTTACAAATGGTATGTTTAACTCTCCAACTACCGCTGTTTACAATCAACAAACCCAACAAGGCAATGTTGATGGTATGCTAAATTACAATCAACAAAGCGGAATTGTAGGGGATCTTCTTGAGAGTGGACAAGATCACATTGCTGCAAACTTTACAAAAGGGGCATTGCCAACAGGTGGTTCAAGACAAACTGCAGAGCTTATAAAAAATATGAATAAAATTACAAAAGCAGACATGACAATCACCGCACATTCACAAGGAACATTGATGAGTCAAAATGGACTATATTTAGCTAAAGATATATTAAAAGACACTCTAAAAGAGAATAAAGACTCAAGATTGGAAGTCTCATTTAACGGAGCTCCGGTCAATCATAAGAGGACTGAAGAGTTGGTGACAGATATTTATGGTGGTGAAGAAAATTTTCAAGCACATAATATTAAAAAGATTTCAGATGTTTCAAGAACACATGTAGCTCCAGAAGATGCGGTTGGAACAGTTTTGGGATTCCAAAGTGCAGGTATAAATAATTCAGAAAAATTGGGAAATAATATAAAAAAGGCTACAATGGCAGTACCTGATCTTTTTGGATACGGAGATCCTTCACCTCACTCATACTACCCTTGTGTAATGGGGTGTGGCGAAGATAGGCATACTCCAAATAAAGGGTTTTATTATGATCCTGTTACCAAAAGTGACAGAAGTTTGATAGAGTGGTATAAAGAAAATATTCCCCAAAGGGATATCACACTCTTACCAAAAGAGATGTTAGGAATGAACTGATGAAAGGTAAAATTTTAGCTTTATCCATGATGTTTTTTCTATTTGGTTGCTCTACAAAAGAGATAGAGCATAGAGCAGATAGTGCATTTGTAGCACTATCTGGCAATAAAGCTTACGGTTTTTCAAAACTTGGTAGAGTGATCCCTCCAAATAAGTATGGTTTTTTTATGGATGGATATATCGTTACAACCCCTATCATTAAAAAACATGATTTGGATTATAAAAATGGTTGGGTTGTATTAGGAAATGACGGTGATAGAGATTTGGATTTGTCATTAGATGATGGTCATGGTGGTGGATATCACATCTCTTTTTCTTTACTTGGACCTTATAAGGTAAGTAGTAGTTATCTTGTTCAAAGTATGTTAAAAGGAGATAAAGAAGCAATTATTAGAAAATTTAAAGAGTACAACAAAAATGTTCATCTTAAAATTATGAAAGTAGGAAAAGAGAAATATAATTGTAAACGCATATTTAATATAAAAAAAGATAGTGTATATAAAGAAAAAAATATGATTTACTATTGTGATAAAATAAGTAAAGATGGAAAAAGATACAAGAGTTTATATATTGCATTCACTTACTCGGTATGGGCTCACGACAAACACCCCGATCCATACTTTAGCTTTAATGATCTTTTGTATCGAACCAAGCCGATGCTTGATTCGTTGTATATAAAGGATTTTTAAGAGATTAGAAATCTCTTTTTAGTAGCTCTTCCGGTTTTAGTATTGTTATGATAGAGCGGTCAAGTTTTCCAACCCCTGAGATGATGCTTTTATCTTTTTTTAGAGTCTCAGGTGCGGGTTCAATATTTTTTTTGTTTAATCTGATGGCTTCTGTAATTTTATCAATCACAAAACCTGCAACATTGTCACCATCTTTTATAACGATGTAGCGAGTATCTTCATTATGTTGTTGTATATTGACTACTCTAAATTTTTTTCTAAGATCAATTAGTGGGATAACATTTCCTCTTAAGTTAAAAACACCAAGCACATAATCTGGAGTCTTTGGTACTCTAGTGTGTGGAATTGGTTTTATGATCTCCTGAATAGAGAGAATTGGCACAGCAAACTCTTCACCACCAACTGTAAACCCTACAAGTTGAACAATGTTTTCATCAATGTTTTCTTCACTGTCCATAGATTTGGTTAATTGCTCTTTTTGCTTTTTTAATACATTTGCTAATTGATCACTCATGCTATCTCTCCTTGAGGTAATTTAATATTTTTTGCGACAATTGATGTGAGATATTCTGGCGAATATGGTTTTGTGATATATTCAGTCATTCCAGCCTCTATACCTCTTAATCTATCAGACTTGGAAGTCCTTGAAGTGATGGCTATCAATGGTAAGTTTTTGTATTTTGAGTATTTTTTTATCTCACTTGCTAGTGTGTATCCGTCCATTCTTGGCATCTCAATATCAACCAAAATTGCATCAAACTTGGTATTTCCAGATTTTATCATTGTTAGAGCTTCTACTCCATTTGTCGCTTCAGTCAGTGTAAGACCAAGAGGTTTTAGAGCTTTTTTCATGATGCTTCTATCGGTTCTACTATCATCAACAATCAAGATATTATAATCACTTGGAGAATTTTTAGCCGCAACACTCTCTTTGACTTCAGCTTCTATATCTACTGAGACCTCTTGAGCCAATTTAATCATCGCAGCAACATCAGTAATAAGACTCACTCGTCCATCTCCCCTGATTGTCGCTCCGGCAATTCCTTCAATACCTTTTAGATAATCTCCCATCGACTTGATAACTATCTCTTCTTGACCTACCAATCCATCAACAATGACGCCAAGTTTACTCTCAGCAATACCGATGATAACGACATATAAATGCTCACCTGCATCAAACACTCTTTCAACATCAAAAATATCAGAGAGTCTAACAAGTGATAAAACCTCATCTCTAAGTTTAAGAACATTTCTCCCCTCTATGGTATATATCTCATCAATAGATATTCTTACTGTTTCAAGAACAGAAGATAGAGGGATGGCAAAATACTCTTCTTGAGCAGATACCAACAATGCCTGCATAATTGCAAGAGTCAAAGGTATTCTTAGTTTGAAAGTTGTTCCTTTTCCAAGCTCACTCTCAATATCAATAATACCGTTTAGATTTTCGATATTGGTTTTGACCACATCCATTCCAACACCTCTACCACTTACACCTGTAACTTTAGCAGCAGTTGAAAAGCCTGGTCTAAATATGAGTCCGTAAGCTTCTTTATCACTCATAGAACTTGCTTCTGATTCACTAAGTACACCTTTTTCAATAGCCTTTTTCTTGAGAAATTCAGGATCCATTCCGGCACCATCATCCTGTATTTCGATAACAATCTGGTTTCCTTCATTGTAAGCTTTGAGTTTGACTGTTCCTTTTGGATCTTTACCTTTTGCTATTCTTATATCTTTATCTTCAACACCATGATCACAAGAGTTTCTAATCATATGAACAAGCGGATCACCAATCTCTTCAACAATAGACTTATCAAGTTCAGTCTCTTCTCCACTCATAATCAGTTCAATATCTTTATCAAGTTCACGAGAGAGATCACGAACGAGTCTTGGAAATTTGTTAAATACTTTTGATACAGGAAGCATTCTTGTCTTCATCACGGCTATCTGCAAATCAGTTGTAACCATAGATACAGAGGAGACAACATGATTTAACTCCTCAAGAAATTTCTCTCCATCATATTTTTCTTCTACATCATCATAAATTTTAAGTAGTCTGTTTTTACCAAGAACCAGCTCTCCAATAAGATTCATCAGGTGATCAAGTCTTTTTACCTCTACACGGATTGTTTGCTCTGGAGTTGATGCTTTTTGAGTCTCTTTTTTCTGTTTTTGTTCCTCTTTTTTCTGATTTGCTTGTTGTTCTTGTTTTTTCTTGGCTTTTTTAGCCTCTTTCTCTTTTTGTTTCTCTTCTAAAAGTCTTGCAATTTCTGCTTCAACTTCCTCTTCGCTCATATCATTATAATCTGCATTTTCATTTGAATTCTCATTAGATTCTTCATTGGTACCAGTAGCAACTTCCTCTTCGCTTTTTGTATCATTCTCTTTTTCTTCTGTATCAGTAGATTGAGAGTCTTGTGCAGTAGTACTGCTGATATCTTCTCCTTTTGAAGCCGCATCAAGTTTGGCACAAATATCTTCTATATCTATACCGCAATCTGTATCGTTTCCATCATTTTTGATGGCATCAAGTAAGTCTTTCATTAGATCAACAGATTCCAAAACAATATCCATAATCTCAGGAGTAATTTTTAGTTCATCTCTTCTTGCTTTGTTTAGCACATCTTCCATATGATGAGTCAATTTTGTTAAAACATCAAAATTTAAAAATGAGCTAGAACCCTTAACTGTATGTGCAACTCTAAAGATAGAGTTTAAAAGCTCCAAATCTTCAGGGTTGTTTTCAAGTTCAACCAAATCTTGATCCATCTGTTCAATCAACTCTAGAGCTTCAACCAAAAAGTCTTCTAATATCTCTTGTAAATCATCCATATTCTTACTCCTGAATCTCTAATTTATCTTCTCTGTTTTTGATAGCACTGGCTACTTCATTGTAAAATGATTTGGCATTGAATTTTGTCAAATATGCGTCAGCTCCAGCCTCTTTTCCACGAATATCACTAAAGTGATCAGATATGGATGAATTAAATACTAAAGGAATAGTGCTAAATCTTGGATCTTTTTTGACTCTTGAAGCAAAATGAAATCCATCCATTTGAGGCATTTCTACATCAGAGATGATAATTCTAAGCTCATCAGTAATCCTGTCTTTAAATAGGTTATAAAGCTCTTCTAGTTTGTCTAAACCCATCTGACCATCACTAGCTTCTACTGCATGCATACCCATTTTTTCAACGGCTAATTTGACCATTTTTCTTGCTGTCGGACTGTCATCAAGTATCAAAGCTGTTCCACTAAAAGTCTCTATATCACCACTATCTAACTCTGTTGTTGGAGTGTAGTATCCAAGTTCTTCTATGATACTCTCAAGATCTAAAATTAACAATACTTCATCATTTTCTATTTTTGTAACGCCTGTAATTTTTGTTCCATCAAATTTGGGGCTGTTTGAAGTGAATGTGGCAGGTTCAATATCTTTCCAGCTGATTCTTCTGATCCTTCTTGCTTCATGGACTGTAAAGCCGATCATCATATTGTTAAACTCAGCAATGACTACTCTTGATTGAATATTTTCTGGTTGTTTGATATCCATCCATCTGGCTAAGTTAATAACTGGTACCACTACACCTCTTAGATCAAAGATACCATCTATAAAGTGAGGACTTCCAGGTAGTTGTGTAAGCTTTGGAAATTTGATTATCTCTCGGACTTTCGCAACATTTACTCCATAAATTCCCTCATAGACTTCACCATCCTCATTGAGTTTAAAAAGTCTAAAATCCACTAACTCCATTTCGTTAGAGCCGACTTTTAATCTATCGTCTTCCACCATATTCAATCCTTTAAGTGATTAAATACGATCTCCTCTGAGTTGTTCATTAATTTGTAATAGCTACCATCACAAGCATAAGAAGCAAAAAACTTATATTTCATGCTTTCAAACTCGAATGTAGCATCTATATGATAATGCCCTTCGCAGATTAGATCGAATCTGTTGGTAGCAATATCGTAAATTTTGAGTTTTTGTTTAGCGAATTTTTTAAAATATTTGTTTTTTTTGCAAAATTTCTTCTTTTTTTGTTCGAAAAGTATTTTTTTGGAGATACCATTTGAGCTAATCAAATCTATAAAATTTAATATTTTTAATAGGTATCTATTTCGTATGATATTTGAATAGAAGTTATATGATTTTGATTCAAAGTTATCACCATGAGCTAGAGCGATTTTTTTACTATTGTATTTTAAGATAAGAGGTTGCTTCTGAATTGGTACCACTAAAATAGCCGGAAAGAGTTTCTTTAGCTGGAAATCGTGATTTCCCTCCATATAGATGATAGGGATCTTTTGTGAGAGATCGTTTAGAAGATCGATTATCTTTTGGTTTTGCTTGATAGTATATTCTACCTCACCTACAAGCAGATCAAAGATATCCCCCATCAAGACAAGCTGATCTGAGTCAAACTCTCTTAAGAACTTCTCAAACTCCTCCCTGACTCCTAGATGATAGTGAACATCAGCGACAAAAATTGCCCCATCTTTTAACTCTATCATGGCATATAGGCGATTGTAGGAATACCTAGA
>QNZU01000044.1 GCA_003978405.1 Sulfurospirillum sp. | reverse complement strand
GTTGGTCCAATGGATGAAGATCTATTTGAATTATCACTTGCAGAGATTAGAGAGAAGAACATTCCACAAATGCCTCACACTCTAAGAGAAGCACTTGAAGGATTGATTGCAGATCACAGTTTCTTGACTCCTGTAATGACTGAAGAGTTTATCGATACATATCAACACTACCAATTTGAAAGACAAGTTTGGCCTGATGAAGCTAGACCTACTGCTTTTGAATACCTATCAACTTACTCTTGCTAAAACATATAGGTCGTAGATTTACTTTACGACCTATCTACACAATAATTTCACAATTTAGACATATAATTTATTGTTTTAAAATATTTTTAAGGAGAAACAATGTTAAGAAGGATTATGATCGCTCTTATGTTTACAGCGGTATCAATGTTTGCTATGAATTTTCAAACTGCTTCAAAAGAGGATCTTATGAGTATTAAAGGTATTGGTGAGAAAAGAGCAAATGCTATCATCAAATACAGAAGAAGTCACAAAATCAAATCAGCAGATGATCTAAAAAACATAGAGGGAATCGGTGATGAGATTGCAAACAATGCAAAAAGAGGTATCAAAAATGCTGATACTAAAAGTGTAAGCAAAAGAGCTAAAAAATCTGTCTCAAAAAAGAGAAAATCAGTAGCTTCCAAAGCTTCTAAGAGCAAAGAGTCTGCTAAGAAAAAAGTATCTAAAAGATCAAAGTCGGCAAAAAAAGTAGCCGGAGACAAAACAAAAAGAGCCCAATCAAGATCTAAAAAATCTCTAAAAAAAGTAAAATCAAAAGCTAAGAAAAAAGCTAAAACAAAAAAATAAGTTCAAAAGCGATCTCTAAGATCGCTTTGTAGCTATCACATCGGCAAACCTAACAGACTTTCCTTTTTTATCTTCCAAATCAACAAAATCTTTTTCAAAGAACATCACGATAGTCGAACCCATCATAAACATCCCAAGCTCAGCACCTTTGTTTAATACAACTTCATCCTCTTCATATTCAAATAACCTAATATCTCTAACTAGATCAATATTTGTATCAATCTTAGGTTCAAAATTGAGTGTCATTTTACCTACATTTAAAGCCCCAACCAAAACGATATAAAAGAGTCTATTACTCATATCCAAAGCCTCAACAATCACTCTCTCATTCTTTACAAAAAGTGATGGAACCTTTCTAAGGTATTTGAAATTAACCGGATACAAAGCTCCTGGCACATGTATCACTCTTAAAACCTTCATATCCATCGGTACATGGTATCGATGATAATCTTTAGGAGAGAGATAGAAATTGATATAATCTCCACCCTCTAAGAGTTCAAAATCCTCTTTTTCAACATGATTAGTTAGGAGTTCTTCAATACTATAATCAAATCCTTTGATTTGATAAGCTTTCCCCTCTTCTATCTTACCTTGGTCACTCACTAGTGAGTCACAAGGAGAGATTACTGCTGTGGGATCTTTGCTAAACTCTCTTTGGTATTTTAGCTCTCTTGTAAAGAGTTCATTAAGAGACTTATAGTGAGAGATTGGCTCAAATTTACTCAAATCTACTCTAGTAAATTTCACATAGAGTCTGTTTATTGCAAGTTGTATTAGATATGGATGTTTTCTTGAAGCAAAGGCACCAAAAACCCTTGAAATCGCATTTGTCCAGGTAGCACGAAGTAGTGTCATAGATTTTCCTCAATATGTTTTAGTGCCTTTTGCATTAGTGCTATATGATAACTCTCCTGATTGTTGATAAAGGTAAAAAATGGACTCAAAATCTCATTATCTATCTCATTAGCCAATTTGATACAAAGCTCTTTTGCACCCTCCTCCTCTTTGATACCATCATTTAAAAACTGCACAAGATCATCAAACTGATATACTCTTTTTGCCACCACTCTTGGGAGTGCCAAAAGTCCCATGTTACTCATCATTCTCGCAAACGATTTTAGATGGAAATGTGACTCATAGATAAGATCAAAGAAGATTGAGCTTAACATCTTTGAGTCAGTAAAAAAGTTGCTGTATGTATATACCAAAATCAGTTCATACTCTTTATAACTCTCCTCAAACAAAAACATAATCAGAGCATTTAACTGCTTATCATTTAACTCTACATCTTCTAACTTTCTTGATTTGTCAAATGCCGTAATCTTTTTATTGTTTTTCTCAACTGATAGTAAAAGCTCTAGCTTATGTATAAAATAACTCTCATCATTTAAAAACCTCTCAAACATCACACTATCACCATAATGAGATTTTATACTCTCAAACTCCTTAACTAGAGAGTTAAATAGTTCAAAATTATCTTTATACTCGATATTGATCTGTTCTCTGTTAAAATCAAACTCAATATTTTGTTCCTTTAACTCATTCCCCAACCACAACAAATGTCGATACTCAATCATCGCAAAATCATAAAGAAGATCATAAAGTTTCTCATCTTTTATGCTAAATGCACCAAAAAGCACTCTCAACCAAAGCTCATGCTTCTTTACAAATAGATCACTTTTCATCTTCTACCACACAATCACTGCTGATTAACATTATATACTCATCCTCTCTTTCGCCACTTACTCTGTTGTGATAATTTTTCTTGGCTGCCATAAAAGCTTTGGCAACCATTTCGGCACATGCTCTATCCTCTTTTGGAGCATCTTGAACTTTTTTTAAAAACTCTTCAGCCACATCCAAAGCTTCATCCAAACTCTCACCTTTTACCATATCAGTAAATATTGACCCTACTACAATAGTACTCATACAGCCAATTGCTTGAAACTTGATATCATTGATTGTTTGATTATCTGAGATCTTTAAAAAGATCTCTACCAATTCATTGTTATAAGGATTTTGCCCTATGCCTTTGGCATCGTAATTTTCTATTGAACCATAATTTTTGGGATGAATCATATGTTCAATATATTCATCCTTGAGTGCATCTCTATCAGACATAATTCCCCCTAAAAGATAGGAGGATTTTAACATAGTTGCAATAAGTAAAAAGTAGTTTAAAAGATTGAGTGTGAGAATTTAATCTCACACTAAGAATTTAGTAAGCACCCTCTTTTAGAAGAACAACCCGCACTGTTTTGATAAGCACCATAATATCAAGCCACAAAGACCAGTTATAGACATACCAAGTATCAACTTTTACCCTAAAATCATAATCAGTATCACTTCGTCCACTCACCTGCCAAAACCCTGTAATTCCAGGTTTTACCATCTTGTAGTACTCAGCTGACTCTTTGTAATATTTTTTAAGCTCCTCTTCAACTACCGGTCTTGGTCCCACAAGACTCATCTCTCCCTTTAGAACATTGAAGATTTGAGGCAACTCATCCAAAGAGCTCTCTCTGATAAATTTTCCAATCTTTGTTACTCTTGGATCATTTTTTAGTTTAAAATTCTTCTCCCACTCCTCCTTGATGGCAGGATCACTCTCTAGCAGTTTCTCTAGCCTCTCTTTTGAGTCGCTATACATACTCCTAAATTTCAACACAGGAACAATTTTGCCATCTCTTCCTACACGGTTGTGTGCATAAAAGACATTCCCCGGTGACTCTTTCTTGATCAAATATGCTAATATTCCAATAACAGGAAGTAAAATTGGCAACAACAAAATAGAGACTACGATATCAAAGGCTCTTTTTACAAACTGGTTAAATGATGATCTAACATTGTTGTTCACCTTTAGCATCATCAAATCAAGATCATACACATGAAATGTCTCAGTATTTAGAGGTGAAACACCATGAATCTCCGGCACTATTATAAGCTCTCTAACCCTCTTTTGAATTTTAACGATAATTTTTGCCAGTTTTCTTGCAGGAAGATCTGGAAGAGCTAGGATTGCAGATTGTGCCGCATGTTGATATGCAATATCATTAAACTCTTTTATCTTTCCAAGCACTTTAATGGATCTGCCGTTAATTTTGTAACTTTTACCTAGCTTCTTCTCATCATCATCTAAAAAACCGATGATCTTATGCCCCAAATAGTCTTGGTTAAAAATCTCCTTGACAGCTTGTTTTCCGGCACTTCCAGCCCCTAAAACAAGAGTTTTTCTTTTATAAAAATCAAAACTATACATGATATGCTTTAGAGCAAATTTTTCAAGCGGTAAAATAATAATAATAAAAAACCATAGCATTGCCAAAGTCAATCTTGAAAGAGATCCATGAAACTCCCCAAAAGATACGATTGTAAAAATAATCAAAAATGATATCGTTGTATATTTAAATATTCTTTGTGTTTCATCCCAAAACGGAAGTCTTTGTGTATAGATCTTCTCATTTGCAAACGATAGCAGTAAAATAATAGGAATCCACCATAAAGAGAGCAAATCACTAAGAGGGAAAGCCTCTGTATCAATAAAAAATGAACTCACAAAGTAAGCCAACACTGCACTGATGTAATAAGCTATAATATCAAAACCTACTTGAAGAAGTATCTCAGATAAAACTTTCATTTTTTTTAACCGTCGCAACTTATCATCCTTTGTTTTTTTCAGAAAATTTAAAATATTTAATTTTTCATACTCTATTCTCTGATGATATATCGACAACTATTAAAAAAGTTTTACTACTTTTACCTAAAACTTAGATTAACTTTTTTAAAACTTGAAGTTGTAGGTTTTAAGATATCAACATGATATGCAATTTGATTGTTTGTCATCCGATAATTTAAAAGAGGAGCAGCCTTATAGATATATTGACTAAAAAAATGATCCACTCCTAATAGTGTAGAGTAATTTACCCAGGCAAAGTCTATATTGGTACCAAACAAAAGATTAATATCTTTTAATTTAAAATTGTTTCGACCTATGGAGTTTGCTATATACATCTTTTTTCTATCTTTGCTTTGAGTCAAGGTAAAAATAAGCGGATTGTATGCGATTTGAGTTAAAAGTAAATTCGCATAATTTACATCATAAACACTCAGTTGGGAAGCTATCAAAGAGGTTTTTACAATCGGCATATTCAAAAAGATTGAACTGTTTTCAAGCTTGTGATTGTTTTTAAGGTAAGGTTTTAAATTGACTTTGGCACTTCTTATCATCACTTCATAACTAATATCAGAAAATGCAGCATTTTTTACAAATGATGCTATCTTTTGAGAGAGTGGACTCTTGTCATTAAAAATTGCTATCTTATCTCCTGCAAAAGTCAATAATTTATCAATCTGCTCCTCATAATCAATCCCACCAAATAGTATGTTATCACTTTGAACAGGAACCTCTTTTTTATTTACAGTAGGTATATAAATAAGCAAATTTGTCTGAAGTTTTGCAATCCATCTAGCACCTCTTTGAGTCATAGGTGCAATCACCAGTGAAAATCCTTCATCACTAATTTCATTTAACTGATTGATAATATGCTTTGGATTTTCATCTACACAATCAAATACTTTAAACTCAAATTTTCCTTTTTTAAATAACAGATATGACAAAATCGAATCAGCAACTGAATTTGCATACTTTTTTATCACTTTTGAAGGAACCAAAAGTGCAATCTTTGGATATGAGATATCACCCATAACATACAAGTTTTTACTTTCATGATAGATATCACTATCTTGTTCAACCTCATTAACAATAGGTTTTGATTCAATCTCAATCTTATGTTTTTGTGGTGTTTTAAATCTATCTTTTTTAGGCTCTACTTCATCACCCAAAACCGATGGTTCCATAATCTCCTCTTTCGCAGGAGGAGCCTTAAAATCAAAATTAAATGCATTTAAAGCAACAACCAAAACTAAAATAATATAAACAGATTTTTTCATAACAGAGCCTTAACTTTTTTCATATCGTTAAATACATATCTTTTTGCCGATGGATTTCTAAGTAAAAATGAGGGATGAAATGTTGGCATCAACATTGCATTTTTAAACTCAACTATCTCTCCTCTTATTTTGGAAATAGAAGAATCATAATCACCACTTAAATATTGATAAGCAGTAGCTCCAAGAGTGATGATAATCTTTGGATCAATTAGTTCAATCTGTTTTAAAAGATATGGTAGACAAGTTTGAGCTTCATCTTTTGTCGGTACCCTGTTTAGTGGTGGACGACATTTTACAATATTTGCTATATATACATCTTCTCTTTTAAGCTCAAGTGTAGTCTCTATAATTTTACTTAAAAGCTGTCCTGATCTACCCACAAACGGTCTTCCTGTCTCATCTTCTACACTTCCTGGTCCCTCACCAACAAACATTACCGTTGCATTCTCATTACCCTCACCAAAAACTATATTTTTTCTACTTTTAGAAAGCGAACAAAGCGAACAATTTAGTACAATATCTTTTAACTTTGTGAAATTTGAAGGCAACTGCATATCAAACTTCGATTCAACTTGAGGCTCTTTTGGTTTAGAGTAGTAATCAAATCCAAAAGCTCTTAATTTATAGAGTTCTTGTAGATGTTTTAGTTTTTGAAGGTTTTCCATATATGCATATTAGCAAAGAAGCATTAAAAAAGTGTTAAGGGCACCTCTAAATACCCTTAATTCAAAAGCCCAAATAGGCTTTTGTAAGTTACTCTACGGTAACTTCTACTGGAGTTCCCTCCCAGATACCATGCTTTGTGCAGTATCCATGAGCTACAAGATTTAATTTTTTACCTGTTGGGATGATAGTAAATGTTGTAGTATTGTGAGCTTTTGTGTTTCCAAGTGCTCCAGGTACATATACAGCTTCAGCCAACTTAGTATCACCGTTAAATAGAGTCACTGACTCAATAAAGTGATCAAAATCATCAGGGTGAGTATACTCATTTCCCATCTTAACTGTTACTTCAAATGGCTCTCCAGCTTTTGCTGTTGATGCACAGTGAATAAAAGGCGAGTGTCTATCTATAAGATCTTTTTTAGCCTCTCTATCTATCTCTGAAATGTCTTGGTATTTATTAATTTTTGGCATATTATG
>QNZU01000075.1 GCA_003978405.1 Sulfurospirillum sp. | reverse complement strand
ACTCTTGTGGCTTATTTTCTGTGGATGTGATATTGATAATAAAAACAGACTGTTTATTTTCATATCGATAATCAAATCCAAAGTGGTGGAGATTTAGGATCGATTGGACTATATATAATCCCAGACCAAATCCTTTATCTCTCTTTTCTCCTTGTGAAAATGGCTCCACATAGTAAGATAGGGGATATTTAAGTGGTGAAGAGTTGGAGATGATTTGGATCTGTTTTGGATCTGCTTTGATGGTAACTTTGTTGTCATGAGAAAATTTTATACCGTTATCGATAAGATTTTTTAGAGCGATTCCCATCAATTTTTTATCACAAACTATTGTAAAATCCTCATACTCTTCAATGATATGATCATCTCTGTCCAAGAGTAACTCTTTTGCATAAAAGAGAAGTTGTTTAAACTTCACCTCCTCTAAATTTAATGATATATTTGAAGAGGTGAGTTTCTCAACTTGAGCCAGATTTGTGATGATCTCATTCATCCGCTCAAAGGCTCTTATAAGAATATCTTTATCCTCTACATCCTCTAAACTCTCGGCAATAATTCTTCCTTTGGTAATAGGAGTCTTTAACTCATGCATCATATTTCTCATAAAGAGATTTTTGGAATTGATGAGTCTTTTTATGGAGATGATAGCCTCTTGAAAGCTTTGTGCGATTTTACCTATCTCATCATTTCCTTGACAGTCAATCTTGACATCAAGATTTCCTTTTGCAAACTCAGTTACCTGTGCATCAAGTTTTTTCAGAGGAAGCAGTTTTTTCATAATAATTACATACAAAAATGCAATTACCGCAGAGATAAGGGCGAGTAGAAAGAGTGCTATTTCTTGATTGTATTTTTTTGGTTTTAAATCTTTTAGCATCAAATGGTAGCCGAAATTTTGAACATAGATATATTTTGCCCTTGAAGTAACAAATATACGAACCCTTCCATAAGATGACTCTTTCATATAGAGAAGTTTTGCATTGTTTATGATGTCAAGTTTGTCTTTCTCTTTGGTAACAGGTGCAACATTAAAGTAGTTAAATAGTCCCTGAAGCTGTTTTTGTGTCGGATAAAATTGAAGTCCAGACAAAAAAGAGTCTGCTATCATGGTGTATCTTTGCTTTTCATAAATCACATATCTTTCTCTATCCCATTTGATAAAGAGATAAAATGTAGTCAAAATCGCCAAAAAGGCTATGATAAAAATAGAGTTGATAAAAGCGGTGATTGAGATATTTTTCAATGTATTGGTACCATTAAAGAGTAAGGGTGTAGCCTATACCCCTTGATGATTTGATATAGCTACCTTCAGGATCTATTTTTGCCAACTTGGATCTGATTCTTGATACCATCACATCGATATTTTTCTCACTGGCATCATCACTGATAAATTCACTCTCATAGATAAAATCGAGCCTTGAAACTACTCTGTTTTTATACTTGATAAGTCTTTTTAAAATATCATACTCTGCCGGAGTCAAAGAGAGTGGCTCACCCTTAAAGGAGATACTCAAAGCATCTTCATCGACTACAAAAAGGTTTTTGGTATCCTCTTTTGAACTCTTTTGTTCTCTTCTAAGAAGTGATTTTATTCTTGCTACCAACTCTCTTGGGTTGTAAGGTTTTGGCAGATAATCATCAGCACCTCTTTCAAGTCCAAGCACTTTATCGACAATATCATCTCTAGCAGAAGAGATGATGATAGGTATTGAGGAAAATTCTCTGATCTTTAGTACCACTTCCAAACCGTCAAGCTCAGGAAGGGTCAGATCCAAGATAAGTAGTGAGTAATTTCCCTCTTTTAGATTCTCTATCCCCTCAAGAGGAGTCTCTATATTTGTAACGGCGATATCATATTTTTTTAGAAATTTTGTGATGATTGAAGCCAACTCTTCATCATCTTCTATCATTAATACATCTATCACCGCTACTCCTTTACTGGGCACCTCTAAAAACTATACACAGCTCATAGCTTTTTATATTTGTTCATAATCGAGGCGAAGCGATGAAGGACTAGCCGTAGCTAATTGTCCTCGTCCCTGCGGGGTTACACCAAAGAGCTTCAACGAAGAGTATGGACAAATATAAAAAGCCCAAAGGGTAAGCAAGAAAGGGGCAATCTTGCACAAAAATTTTTATCAACATAGCTTTGGCTATGCTTTAAAAAATGTTTTGCACAATCTTACCCCTTTCTTGCTTACTATGAGCTGTGTATAGTTTTTAGAGGTGCCCTACTATCTCATCGCAAACATCAATATGGTACCATAGCGATTTACATATACTCTTTTTGGTCTGTTTTTATATCTGTTTATCGCTTTTTTTAGATCATTTAGGTTTGTAATATTGATATTTTCTATCTGTATTATAACATCTCCGGCTTGAAATCCCGCTCTTTCGGCATTACTACTTGGATAGACATCCTCTATCAATACTCCGCTTGAATCGTTTGGCAGTTGAAAACTTTTCATATTTTGATAGTTTAAATCACTAAGCTTCATACCTCCAAGAGCCTGATCGAGTGATTTTCCAAGCAAAAAGTTATCTCTTGAGTCAAGTGTTGTCTCAATTTTTATATCTTTTTTGTCTCTCTCTACATAAAAGGTGTTTGTGGAACCTGGTTTTAGTGATGCTACTATCTGTTTTAGCGATGATGAATCTTTTACATCTTTATCATTAATCTTATAAATCAAATCTCCTCTTTTAAAACCCGATTTATATGCCGGAGCATTTTTATCCAGATTTACCACTACTGTTCCTTTTTTGTGTTTGTATATTTGGGTGAGTTCACTGTTTAGATCAGAGATTGTAACTCCAAGATATCCTCTTGAAACTTTTCCGTTACTGATCAAAGAGGTGACAACTCTTTTTACCATACTCACAGGGATTGCAAATCCGATACCGTTGTTTCCGCCACTTCTTGAAAGGATAGCAGAGTTGATTCCCACCAAAGCACCCCTGCTGTCAACCAGTGCACCGCCTGAGTTTCCAGGGTTGATTGAAGCATCAGTTTGGATGAAGTTTTCATACTGATTGATACCCACATGGTTCTTGTTTAATGCCGATACAATTCCTTGTGTGACAGTCTCTCCCACACCAAAGGGATTTCCCACGGCAAAGACCACATCACCCACTTTGAGATAGTTTGAATCTCCCACCTCGATAGGATTTAGATTCTTAGCATCTATTTTAATCACTGCCAAATCACTATCCTTATCGGTACCAATCAGTTTGGCCTCATACTCTTTTGGATCATCAGGAAGAGTTACTGTGATAGAGGTGGCATTTTCTACCACATGGTTGTTGGTAACTATGTATCCATCTTTGCTTAGTACCACTCCAGAACCCAGTGCCCCTTTTGGTCTGTTATTTGGCATAGAGAAATATCTCCTAAAATATGGATCTCTCATCAACTCTTGAATCTGCTTGGAGTTTGGATCACTCTGGACAGATTTGATATTGACAACACTTTTCATACTCTTTTTAAGTCTGTTTGAGAAAGAGAGTATCTCATCACTATCTGATGGAGTTACTCTCTTTGGAGATGCTTCTGCCATCTTTAGATTTATGCTGTTGGAACTATCTTTTGCCCATACAACCACAGATATGAGCACAAAAAAGCTCAAAACCAAACCGATTTTTTTCATTTTTATCTCCTTTTGTAACCGTTTTGTAATCGCTTGAGTATAAAATAGTAAAACTATTTAGATTTAACGAAAAATTAATAGATCATTAATGGTTTTAAAAACAAAATTCAAATATAATGAACAAACTTTATCAAAGGTGATACCATGGAGATCAATACACTCAAAAAGTTAGAAAAAAAGGCACGAAAATCAAGTAAGTTTGACTTCTTAAGACTTGGTCTTGCTCTTATGTTTATAGCGGCTGTTCTTATCTACTCTTTTGCAACTTCTGGAAATATCCCGAACAATATTTTTCTCGCGATTGCCACAATGTTTGGAGCATATATGGCTATGAATATCGGTGCAAATGATGTTGCAAACAATGTAGGACCTGCTGTTGGAAGTAAAGCTTTGACAATGGGTGGTGCTATCATAATAGCCGGTATATTTGAAGCAAGTGGTGCTTTGATCGCTGGAGGTGATGTTGTAAAGACTATCAAAAAAGGTATCATCGATATCGGTGCATTTGGCGGAAACAGTGATACATTTATCTGGGCGATGATGGCGGCTTTGTTGGCTGCAGCTTTGTGGCTAAATCTTGCTACTTATCTAAAAGCTCCCGTTTCAACCACGCACTCAATAGTAGGTGGTGTTATGGGCGGTGGTATAGCAGCCGCCGGTTTTTCGATAGTAAATTGGGGGACTATGGGTAAAATCGCCGCCTCTTGGATCATATCTCCAATCTTGGGAGGTGCTATAGCAGCAGGATTTTTGTATGCAATTAAAAATACTATCATTTACAAAGAGAACAAAGTCCAAGCTGCCAAAAAGTGGGTGCCTGTATATATAGCTATTATGTCTTGGGCATTTGTCACATATTTGACACTCAAAGGATTGAAGCATATCTGGAAAGATATTGTGACATTTGTAAATGAACATCTCTTTTTTACTCTTGAAGTTACGAAAAAACCAAGTTTTTTAACTGCGATTATTTTTGGACTTATTGTGGCAACTATCATCTATCTCATCTTAAAAGTAAAAATGTCAAGCACTACTAAAAATATGAAAAATGACAAAGCGAGTGTAAATGCACTCTTTACTATCCCTATGATATTTTCAGCGGCACTTTTGAGTTTTGCTCATGGTGCAAATGATGTCGCAAATGCAGTAGGTCCTTTGGCAGCTATAAATGATGCCATTGTGAGTGGAGGGGTTAGTAGTAAAGCTTCTATTCCATTGTGGATAATGGGAGTAGGAGGTTTGGGAATCGCAATAGGTTTGGCTCTGTATGGACCAAAATTGATCAAAACAGTAGGTAGTGAAATTACTGAACTTGATCAAACCAGAGCTTTTAGTGTTGCTATGGCAGCTGCTATTACGGTGATCATCGCTTCTCAGCTAGGACTTCCTGTAAGCTCCACACATATAGCAGTAGGTGGTGTTTTTGGAGTAGGTTTCTTAAGAGAGTGGATTGATAAAAATAAAAAAGTCGAAGCTGTGGTAGCTCAAAAACAAGAGTTATTGGAAAAAGAGGAGAAAAAACTAAAAGCTCTTGTTAGTGAACTTGAAACTCTTGAAAACAAAAGCGGCAAGAAAAAAGATGATTACAAAAGAATAGTCAAACTTTATCAAGATATTGATGATAAAGAATCAGTGATAAAAGGCATCAAAAAATCTATCAAAACAAAAGCGAAACAAAAATATGTCAAAAGAGAAGCATTAAATAAAATCATCGCCGCTTGGCTGATCACTGTTCCTGCAGCGGCAATCATCGCGGCACTGATCTTCTTTATGATGAGAGGGATGCTTCTATAGTGGCTGTGGGAGATATTGTAGTCACTTTGGTTTTTAGTATAGTTCTTCTTGGAATTATGCTGTTTCCTTCGATCAAGATTGCTGACTCGATTGATAAAAAAAGAGATATTTCAAGAAGGGTTTATCTTCTTATCGCGATAGGACTTGATATCGCTCTTTCGATTATCGGTGGGATTTTTTTGGCCTATTATTGAGAAATTTGTTATAATACTTAAAACAGGGGTTATTTATGGCAGATTTCATTTCACAAATAAAAAATATAGTTCTAAATCCAACTTATAGATACAATAGCCCAATTGGTACCAATCAAATCTCAACTATCATAAAAAATGCTATTGTTGATGATGTCAACTTTTCCCAAAATGCAAAAAACCTTTTTGAAATCTCGCAAATCGATTCAAAATTTGATGAAATTTTGGGTATTCCAAATCAGCTCACTACCAATCAAACAGAGCAAATCAGGCAGTTACAACAAAATCTAGGCAATCTATATGAGGGAAATTACTTTAGCCTTAGAAATCCTAGCTTTGATGATATTTTTGCAGAGATTGAAAAACTCACTTCAAGTGAGAGCAAAACCAAAGATTATAAAAACAAAATAGCCAATTTAAGCATCCAGCTACACTCATACATCCAAAATCTCTCGATATCCCAACTCTTTGGCAGTGATGATTTTGAAAGCACTTCTATCTTTGATAATCTCTTGGCAAATGATCAGCAGATAAGCTTAGGCAAAATTGCACAACAGTTAAATAGGTTGCTTTTGGTACCAAATACAAAAGAGGCAGATCTGTTAAGCAATATTTTAAACTCAAATCTAAATATCAATATCCCAGATCAAAATCAGCAAGAAGAGTTGATAAGATTGTTAAACCAAAGAAATATATTGTTAAGTTCGGTACTGATAAACGGATAGTTTATGTAAAAATCTATCCGTTACTTACAGGTTTAAGCCTTTTTTACAAATTCCTGCTTTAGTTTAATAGCTCCAATCCCTGGAACCTTACAGTCGATATTGTGTCCATCATCACCCTCAACAAGTCTGATGTTTTTGATCTTGGTTCCTACCTTTGCCACAGAGGAGCTTCCCTTTACTTTTAAGTCCTTGATGATGGTAACTGTATCACCGTCTTGGAGTATATTTCCATGTGCATCCTTGACAACTAAGCCCTCTTCTGCTTTTTGGGCATCCTCTTTTGACCACTCATAAGCACACTCCGGACAGATAAGAAGAGGTCCATCCTCATAAGTATATTCACTGCCACATTTTGGGCAATTTGGTAAGTTTTCCATATATTTTCCTTTAATTTTATTGGTATATTTATATTTTATCAAAAATTTTCTAAATGCTATTGACATATCAGGAATAATAGTGTAAAATCTCCTCTCTTAAATTTGAACGACAGTTTAAGACTTCGGAGTGTAGCGCAGCCTGGTTAGCGCACCTGGTTTGGGACCAGGGGGTCGAAGGTTCGAATCCTTTCACTCCGACCATTTAAAATATTTTGCCGACTGTTGATTTTGGTGGGTGTAGCTCAGTTGGTTAGAGCATCAGGTTGTGGTTCTGAGGGTCGTGGGTTCGATTCCCATCACTCACCCCATTTTGTATTGGGCGCTCGTAGCTCAACT
>QNZU01000014.1 GCA_003978405.1 Sulfurospirillum sp. | reverse complement strand
TCTTTTTCTCTTTACTCTATCCAGGATATCAATTTGTGCAAGATAAAATGGTTTTACAAAAAGAGCTTAATCAATTAAATGCTAAACATCTATCGTTATCAAATCAAGCTAACAATATGAAAGTTGCTTTTGCAAACTTGAAAAAACAGCATGAAATTATCGATAAGAAACTTGCAGTAAAATCTGAAGAACTAGATTTTAGAACAAAATTGCTTCATGAAATTTATGTAAAGAAGGTTTCATATCCTATGAAAGCAAAAGTTATGACAAATCTTTTTAATGAGATTGTCAAACACAAATCAAAAGTGGTCTCAGTTGATAATAATGAGAGTGATATGATTATTAAAATCAGAAGTGACAATGATAAACATATTACAGAACTTTTGACAAAGATTGCATCTATGGGAAGATATAGTATTAGTACCAAAACAATAAAAAAAGATTTAAATACCACATATTATGAAAGCTCAATAAAGGTAGGACTCAATGTTAGGTAATGTAAAAGATAAAAAGAGTATTTTTGACAAAATTGACAATTACTTTGCAAATGAAAAGCCAAGTAATCTTCAAATGGCTTATGTTGGAATTGCCTGTGTGATTGGATATGCCGTATATAATTATGTTTTCCCAATCACAGATGGTGGTTTGAAACAAACAATATCAAATATTGAAGATGTAAAAAACAAGATTAATCAAGAAAACCTCTATTTAAGCACTCATAGTAGAGCTGCTTTACAAAAAAGTAAAGATCAACTTGCAAGTAAAAAACTAGCATATGATAATACGATTTATAAAATGAGTTATGTAGATAATAAGCTAACTGAGCTTAGCTATCTGCTTTTTGATGATAGAAGTTGGGCAAATTTTGTGGATAATATTTCTGATCTTGCAAAAAAATACAATGTTGATATCAAAGAAATCAGTAATAAATTTTATGATCCAAGCAATAAAAAGATAACTCATGTAGCTGAAGTGGATGTCGTCTCGTCAGCAACTTCAAAAAATATGATTAAATTTTTAAATGCTATTGAAGAATCAAGGCTTGTTATTGATGTTAGCAATATCAAGATGAATCGTCCAAAAGATATGATAGAGGGAAGCTTTAAAATCGCAGTATGGGGGATGAAATACAGATGAAAAAACTAATCATAATTCCAGTTTTGGCATTAAATATGCTTGCAAATGGAACGCATATTCAAGATAAAGAAGCTTTGATAGCTGAATATAAAAAGATGTTTCAAAAAATCAGTCAAAAGCGAATAGGTATAGAAGAGTCAAAGATAGACAGATTAAAAGCCCCTTTTGTAGAGGTCAAAAAAGAGATAAAAAAAATTGATCCAAAAAGTGGCAAGAGCACTTATGAAGAACCGTTTGATTTGCAGGCGGTCTTTGGTAATAAGGTTAAGATGAATGGTCATTGGTATAAGCTTGGTGATAGTGTTAACGGAATGAAAATTATCTCAGTAAATGATAATTTTGTATGGTTAAGAAATAGGAAATTTAGAAAAAAAATTTTTATAGGAAGTAAAAATGAAAAAATTAGTATCAAATAGTATGAAAAAAACGGTTATGGCTGTTGCTGCGGCATCATTGCTTTTTAGTGTGAGTTCACTTAGTGCAAAAAATTGTGATGTCAGAACTTTTAATGTCAAAGTTGCAGATAAAGTATCAACAAATGAGATACTAAATCAGCTCAGTAATGAGTGTGGATTTTCAGTTGTAAATAAAGATGCTATAGCAAAAGAGAAGATGGATGCAGATCTTTATGGAGTGAATATCAAAGATATGACTCTAAATGAGATTTTCAATACTCTGATAAGAAGCAAAGGTTTAACTTACAGTTATCATCATAAGTTGCTCAGTATTACAGGAGTTAGAACCAAAACATTTAAAGTAGACTATGTTAGTACTGATAGAGAAGGAAGCAGTAGTACTGATATATCACTTACTGGAGATACTGGTAACACTGAAGCTTCATCAGGTGGAAAGGGTGGAAGTGCTAGTTCTCTTTCCACAGGAGCCAAAATATCTTCAAGTGACAAGTTTAGCTTCTGGGCTTCGATTGAGAAAGAGTTAAACTCCATTTTAAACTCACCTGCTGATAAGTTTAAAGCTCCAGCACCTATTATCAACAAAGAGGCCGGCTTGATTACAGTTAGTGGAACTCCAAGTCAGTTAGCAAGGGTCTCTTCATATATGAAAGAGATGATGAATAGACTACATAAGCAGGTGATGATAGATGTAAAGATTCTCTCAGTTACACTGAACAATCAACAAAAAACAGGTGTAAACTGGGGAGAGCTTTACAAACTGCAAAATGTAAAAGTAGGATATGATTCAATTCATGCAAAAGATGTTGATACTTTTACGGATGGTAAGATCGATACTGCCAAAAGAAATGGTATATGGCACTCAAATCTTCTTAGATTTAGCGGTGATACATCGATTGCTGATATCATCCAGTTTTTAAATACTCAAGGTAAGGTATCTTCTATCTCAAATCCAAAGGTTGTAACTCTAAATAACCAACCGGCAGTATTTAGTTCAGGAGATCAACTCTACTACAAGCTTTCAAGCAGTTCAAGACAGTCTGGTACCGGTGCGGCAACAGAAGTGTATAGTGGTGAAATTGTAAAGAGTGTATTTGCAGGAGTATTGCTTGATATCACTCCTCAAATTACAGATGATGGAGAGATAATTCTAAAAATCAATCCATCTATCTCATCAGCTAAAAGTGATGTCAAGAGTGATGGAGTTAGAAGATTGCCACCTGATCTTACAAAACAGCAAATTTCAGCAGTTGTAAAACTTCACGATGGAGAAAAAGCTGTTCTTGGGGGATTGATTAAATCTGTTAAGCAAAAAGGTGAATATAAAGTTCCAGTTCTAGGAAACATTCCGGTTCTTGGATATGCATTTAGACAAGATACCACAACAGAAAAGAGAGAAGAGTTAGTTATTATTGTAACCCCACATATCATAACACCGTTTGGTAAAAGACCAAATAGACATTTGACTCTAAAAGATATAGGATATAGAGGCATTAAGTAAGGAATTAGCAAGATGATCAGTATAAAATGTGAAGAGTACCAAAAGAGCAAAACAACGGTTTTTGGAGATAGAGTTTTTTTGGCAAAATTTATCTCCTTATTGACAGCAATTGTGTTGCTGTCAATTTTTGGTATCTCAAGAACAGACCAATATAGTGCTATCAAGGGTATTTCTCTTTCCTCTTTAGGATGGAGATCTATAGATGATATAAAAAGTACACTTAACTCTACTCATGGAAGAGATATGCTTGTTTCTTTGAGTGAGTTTGATCTTAGTAGTGTAGAGTTAAAATCATTTGGTACCAATGTAGTTAAGTCTGTTAAAGATTCTACAAAACCTGCTCATATAACAAAGCAAAAACCAAAACAAAAAACAAAAAAGATTTTAATTACAAGTAACATCATTAAACCGTTAGATGTCATTAAAAAAAGATTTTATAAGACTCATGATATTTTGTATGCACTTCAGGTAGCTACAAAATATTTTCAAAAGAAAGATTATAAAAAAGCACTTAAATGGGCACTAATTGCTAATGAGATTGATAGCACCAATGATAATAGTTGGATACTCTTTGCAAAATCAAAAGTAAAATTGGGTCAAAAAGATGATGCTATCAGTGCATTGAAGGCATATCTAAAAGAGCATCATTCTATTAATGTAAAAAAAGTTTTGGACGATATTAGGTAAGACTTATAAAAAGGTAAAGTAAATATGGTTGCAAGAAATTCATTAAGTTTAGTCGATTATCTTAATAAAAATAAGATTATTGATGATGAAAAAGCAAAATCAATTGAAGAAGAGCATCTTGAGAGTGGAGAAGATATCGGCTCACTCTTAATGAAATATAAGATTGTAAATAAAAATACTCTTACTCTTTTGCTTATTGAAGCTTTCAAACAGGGTATTTTACTATTAGACGATATTTACAATGATTTTTCTATTGATATTGATGATTTTATAGCTAAGCTATCTATGGCTACAAATACTCCAATGGTAGATCTGTATAGTGTTGAAGTAAACTATACTATTGGAGCAAAAGCAGGTTATGAGAAGTTAACAAAACTTAATGTTCTACCATATAAAGAGGACGATTTAAATATATATGTTGCTGTTAGAGATCCGTTTGATATCTCTTTGATTGATCAGCTTCAAAGAATATTTAGAAATAAATTGATTAAAATCGAAATTGCAAATCCTGAACAGATCAATAAACACCTACACAATATCGAGATATCTGAGAGTGTTAAGGATCTGATTGCTGAGATTAGAACCCAGACAAAAGCTACAGATGATTTAAATGAAGTTTCAGGAATTTTAAAATTGATTGATCTGATTTTAAAAACTTCAATTATCGGTGGAGGTTCGGATATTCATATTGAGCCAACTGAGACAAGCTGTATTGTTAGATGCAGAATAGATGGAATGCTTAAAGAGATATTTGTTTTTGATAAAGATATCTTTCCACCTCTATCATCAAGAATTAAACTGTTGGCAAACTTGGATATTGCTGAGAAAAGAAAACCACAAGATGGTAGATTTTCCACAAAAGTGATGAATAAAGATTTTGATTTTCGTATTTCAACACTTCCGATAATGACTGGAGAATCAATAGTACTAAGGATTTTGGATAAATCCAAAATTATGATCAAACTTGAAGATTTGGGAATGCACCCGGTCAATTATAAAAAGTTTCGTGAAGCTATGAATGCACCTTATGGAATCATTTTTGTAACTGGTCCCACAGGTTCAGGTAAGACTACAACTTTGTATGCGGGACTAAATGCGATAAAAAATGTCAAAACCAAGATGATTACGGTTGAAGATCCTGTTGAGTATCAGATGAATCTGATTCAACAAGTTCAGGTCAATACAAAGGCAAATCTAACTTTTGCTTCCGCTTTAAGGTCAATTCTAAGACAAGATCCAGATATTATTATGATTGGTGAGGTAAGGGATCGTGAGACTCTTCATATTGCCGTTGAAGCTTCACTGACAGGTCACTTGGTATTTTCAACTCTGCATACAAACGATGCTGTTAGTGCGATTACTAGAGTTGTAGATATGGGAATAGAGGCATATCTAATCTCAGGAGCTTTAGTAGCCGTTCAAGCACAAAGATTGATAAGAAAACTCTGTCCTCACTGTAAGCAAAAGACATATATCAACGATGAGGTAAAAAGAGACTTTGCAAAGTTTCTGCCAGAGGATGAGAGTTATCAATTTTATAAAGCTAAAGGTTGTGATAAATGTATGGATACAGGGTATATGGGTAGAGAGATGGTTTCAGAGGTGCTAGTAATTGATGACAATATTGCATCAATGATAGCACGAGGAACATCAAAAGAGGAGATTTTAGACTATGCTCTAAAAAGCGGATTTGTGACAATGTTTGAAGATGCAGGAATGAGAGCTTTGCAAGGAAAAACAACAGTAGAAGAGGTATATAGGGTGGCAAAATCATGATTAATTATTTTGAAGTAAATTATATTCAAAAAGGTAAGAGAGATAAAGTTTTAATTAAAGCAAAAAGTAGAAGAGATGCCATAGCTATTGCTCAGGCAAAGATAAGCAGTGGTACCATATTGAAAGCTTATGAAGTTTCTGCACCTCTAGAAGATCGATTTGAAGATTTTAAAGATAAAGTTTTTGGTGGCAACAAGAAAAAGGTAAATACCCAAAATCTAATTGCTGCAATCAGACAACTTGCTGTTATGACAAATGCCGGTATATCTATTCATGATAGTATCAAAGAGGTTGGTAAAGCGACAGTTGATAAGCAGTTAAAAGAGATCTTTGAAGATATTGATGAAGATTTAAATGCAGGTAAGAGTTTGACTGATGCCTTTTTAAAATACAGAAATCAATTTGGTGATGTAACAATTGCTATGATTGAGCTTGGTGAAAGCACGGGTAATATGTCAGATGCTCTTACTAAACTAGCAGATCTTCTTCAAGAGATGGAAGATAATGCAAATAAACTAAAAGCAGCCCTTAGATATCCAAAGATTGTTATGAGTGCTATTGCTATTGCATTTACGATATTGATGATGTATGTTGTTCCTAAATTTAAGGAGATTTTTGAGAAACTTGGAGCTGATCTTCCAATGCCTACAAAAATTCTTCTATTTTTGGAGCATGCTCTAAATACTTACGGTCTATATATTCTGTTAACTCTTATAGCCATGATAATGCTACACAAATACAAATACAAAAGCGATGAGGGATATAAAAGAACTTGGGATAAACATATCTTAAAAGTATATCTTATAGGTGATGTAATTTTTTATGCATCTCTTAGTAGATTTATGCTGATTTTTACAGAGCTTGTTCGAGCCGGTATTCCTGTGGCAGAAGCTCTTGATACCTCTGTTATGACGATTGATAATGAAGATTTGAAAGATAAGCTTTCTATGGTAAAACATGCTGTTGGTAGAGGTAGTAACCTAACAGAAGCATTTGAGGATACACAAATCTTTGAGGGTATGCTGATTCAAATGATTAGAGCAGGAGAGCAGGGTGGTGCATTGGATCAGATGCTTGAGAAAGTGACAGACTATTATAGAGAGAAGTTTAACTATCTTATAGATAATATGTCTGCATATATTGAGCCTATTATGATAGGTTTTATTGCCGGTATGGTACTGATGTTGGCACTTGGAATCTTCTTGCCTATGTGGGATATGGGACAAGCTGTAAAAGGCGGATAATTTAATTATCCGCTATAATCAACTCTTAAAACCTTTTATTCTAACATGATTTTATCAAACTTTGACCAAATATAGATATAATCCATAATAAAACTATGGAGTTTTAATATGGAAAAAGTTCTAAAACGACTACTCTTGGTCATCATTTTCATCTCTTTTGGTTCTTCACCTTTATTTGCTAAAAAGGTAAAATGGAAACTAGCCGCCACGTGGCCCTCAACCCTAAAACCACTCATATCACCACCTCAAAGGGTAGCACAGATGGTTAAAGAGATGAGTAAGGGTAAATTTATTATAAAAGTTGAAGGCAGAGAAAAACATAAAGCCCCCCTTGGAATACTCAATATGGTTAAAAATGGTGCTTATCAGATGGGACATAGCTCCTCTTACTACTGGAAAGGTAAAGATATCAACACTATATGGTTCACAAGTGTCCCTTTTGGTATGACTCCATCAGAGCAGTATGCATGGTTTTACTACGGAAATGGTATGAAGTATATGAATGAGATTTATGAGAAGTTCAAAGTCCTCTCATATCCTGGAGGAAATACAGGAAACCAGATGGGTGGATGGTTCAAAAAGGAGATAAAAAGTGTAGCCGATCTCAAAGGGCTCAAGATGAGAATCCCAGGACTTGCAGGTGAAGTGATGGCAAGACTAGGAGTTAGTGTGACAAATATCCCAGCAGGTGAGCTTTATACATC
>QNZU01000089.1 GCA_003978405.1 Sulfurospirillum sp. | reverse complement strand
CGAGTGTCGGACGGCTTGGTGTGCTGGTGTGCTGGGATCAGTGGTTTGTAGAGGCTGCAAGGATTATGGCACTAAAGGGAGCACAGATTCTTATATACCCAACAGCAATCGGCTGGTTTGAGAGCGATGAAGAGGATGAGAAAAATAGACAACTTGATGCTTGGATCACTATCCAAAGATCACATGCCATAGCAAACGGATTACCACTGATAAGTGCTAACAGATGCGGATTTGAAGCAGATGAGAGTGGTGTGAGAGATGGTATTAAGTTTTGGGGAAACTCCTTTATATGTGGAGCTCAAGGGGAGTTTTTGGCAAGAGCCGATGAGGATGAGAAGACTCTAAGTGTTGAGATTGACCTAAACAGGAGCAAAGAGGTTCGTGATATTTGGCCGTTTTTTAGAGATAGAAGGGTGGAGTATTATGGATGTCTGAATAAAATTTACTGTGATAAGTGACTATCTTAGTATCTCATCTAAGAGTGAATGAAGACTCTTTGGTTCTCCAAATACTTTGGAGTAAACAACATAGTTAGCCAAGACTCTTTTGCCATATCTTCTAGCTTGAGCATTTGGTATCAGTTCCATACTTAAAAATGGCTCAAATGCTCCTTTTTTAAAAAACTCTTTTGCCAAAACTTCCCTTCTTGTAAAACCGATACCGCCGTTATAGGCATAAGCGATAAAGAGAGGGTGGTTTAGATACTTTTGAAGATAATCAAGATGTCTGTTTGCAAAAGCAAAAGCGGTTTTGGGATCAAACATCATATCATAATCAAAATTTCTAACTCCAAGCTCTTTTGCCACACTTTTGGCAAGAAAAGGCATAAACTGCATCATTCCAAGTGCATAGGAGCTTGATACCTCAGTTGGAATACATCTACTCTCCTGTCTTGCAAGAGAGTAGAGCAGAGTTTTTCTCTTTTTATTTATATTTTTCAAGTACCACTCATATGGAGTAAGAAAATATCTGATTTTATTTTTGTAGTTATAAATCATTGAAGCGATATAAGGCTCGCTCCATTTGGAATTGTATCTTAGAAGATACTCCCTTCTTTTTTCTTCGTTTGCAAAAGAGTCTTTGGAAAACTCTTTTTTAAACTTTAGCCATGCAAACGGATCTTTGATATCAAATGGCGTTTTATCGGTTTTTGGATCAAGAGAGTAAACAATATTCTCTGGATACTCTCCAAGCTCTTCATAAGCATAGAGGGTATATATATTGATATCATATGAGTTTACAAGCTCTTTTAGAATGGAACTGTTTTTGTTCAAAAGATATTGCCAAAAAAGAGCTTTGTCATGTTCAAAAACTTTTTTTGATTTTTTTTGGGAGAGTTTGAAAAATTTCATAGCATTTTCATATTGCCCATATTTGATAGCATTTAATCCAAGTAAAAAGTTGCTTTTTTCATTTAGAAAAGAGGAGTCTATCTCAACTAGCTCTTTTTGAAGATTTGGTAGATCTCTTCTTACGATTTTTTCAACTGCTAAATTAAACGAAGGAAGTTTTATCAGTCTGTTTATCAGCTTTTTTGGAAACGGTTTGTTGTAGTAGTGTTGTCTAAATTTGTCTCCTACACTGTTAAAGGTCTTTAAAAGAAGTTTTGGAGGAAGTTGTAAGAGCTTGTCAAAGCTCTTTGTTGATATTGTTTTGTAAGATGCTTCAAGCTCTTGGTTGTAATTGTGAATGGAGTTTGCTATCTTGATAAGGAGTTTAGGATCAATCAATGTCGCACGATACAAAGAGAGCCCTGCCTCTACACAATCTCCGTATCTTCCAAGAAGCTCTTTATCTTTTAAAGAGGCACAATAGGCTCTTCTTTTAAATTTGTCAATATATGGGGTAAAAGCCTTTTTTAGTTTTGGAGAGAGTCTGTAAACTTGAGGAAGTAGGGAGTTTGCCTCTTTTTTACTTATCCCTTTTTTTAAAAGCAGATAGATATAAAAATCTTTCTGCAGAGATTTTGGTTTTGATGATAGTTGTGATGCACTGTATATCCTAGCTTCCAAGCTAAGTGAAACTAGGAGTATAAAAATAAGTATATATTTCAATTACTATCAATATCCACGAAGTAGTTGTTGAAAGAAAAATATAGCAAATAGAATAATTATCGGTGCCAGATCCAATCCACCCACAACAGTAGGTATATATCTTCTTATAAATCTATACACAGGCTCTGTAACTCCGTATAAAAATTGGACAATTGGATTTCTTGGATCAGGGTTTACCCAAGTAAGTAGTGCACTGATAATGATAACCCACTTGTAAAGCTCTAGTATCATATACAAAGTTGAAGTAATAGCATTGATTAGTATCATTTTAAAATCTCTCCTAAATAGTTTTTAATATGAGGATATATCTCATTTAAATTTTGAGTTTTTGTAGAACCGGTTATTAAAAACCCAAGCTCTTTTAAAACTCTTTTCTCTTCCAATCCACTCTTTTGAATCAGATACCGTTTAAAATCATCAAACTCTTCAAAGTATGGGGCAGATTTTGCCAACTCTTTTAATCTTCCAAACTCATCAGAATCTTTTTTAGAAAATATTGTATCAATTTTTGTTTTGATTTGGTTGATTGTATCTGCTTCTTTTAGATAAATTTTGGCAAGTTCTCCTATATCAGAGCTTGAATACCCTATCAAAGATGATAATTTTAAAGAATCTAGCATCTTTATATGCTCTTTATTGATCTGGTTTAGCTTTTTCAAGTCAAATTTTGGAGCTGTTTTTGAGATATCTTTGATATCAAACCACTCTACTGCTTCATCAAGACCAAATATCTCTTTTGGAGTTTTGTTTCCTAACAAAATGAGATAGTTGGATATCGCAGAGGGTAAGTATCCATCATCCAAGAGAGATTTTATCGATATTTTGTTTTGTTCATTAGCAATTGAAGCAAGATGAGCATATTTGATCTGTTTGTCATATGCTAAATATTTATGAATACACTTTTGTATAAAAGAATTTAAAAGCTCTTTTTCTTCGCAAATGACCATAGAGGTATCCAAAAGCATATCATCAACAGCAGTTGCAAAATTATTACTTGCAAGTTTGTTTTGTTGAAGCAGCATAAAGTTTTCTATCTCACTTTCATCAAACTCTAAATTTCCTTTTATCTCATCGTGCAGATTGATCTTAAATTTTGGCTTTTTTGTTTTTATGCAAAAAGAGTCTTCCCTGTTTAATACTTCTTCATCACTCAAATATTCACATTGACAACTCTTCTTATCCTCTTGAGTGCAAAAACAGCAAAATGCATTTTTGTCAATCAAGAGTTTAGAGGCAAGTTGTTGATAAAACTTAAGATTATGACTCTGATATACAATTTCATCCCATCTGGTACCAAACAGTGATAAGAGTTCCAAATTCTCTTGAATTTTATCTTCAGCATTCTCATTTGCATTTTTTATAAGGATAGTTAGTTTCTCTTTTTTCTGTCTGCTTAGTAGATAATCAAATAATGCAATCCTAAGATCTTCAATATCCAAATCTTGTGAAGGTGGTAAAGCAAATCTAAACAACAAAGCCCCTTTTGTTAAAATAACCCTATCTTAACAAAAAAGGACTAAGGGTATATCTAATCTATCTGTGTAAGTCACTATATATTGTTTTTGCAAAATTGGATATTTTTATCTTTCCGTAATTAACTGCAAGTTTTACTGCATCTCCAGCTTCAATCTTACCATAACCCCAGTGGTCATTTCTTTTGTAATGGTCATTTCTTTCGTACTTATATTCATATCGACCATACTGTTTTGCAGTTGCTTTAAATATATCTACAACCTCCTCTTTGCTAAGAGTAGGATTTACTGAAAGAACCAGTGAGGCGATTGCTGCTGCCATTGGAGCTGAGGCTGATGTTCCACTAAAACCTCCACTCATAGGGGTATAGTTGTATGGACCAAACCCGTTTTCTCCCATCGCATCAGTAGTAACTATGCTTTTTGCTTTATAGCCTCCAGGAGTTACAAAATCTATGGCACTTCCATAATTACTGTAAGGAGCGATACTGTTATCTCCTGTAATTGATGCGATAGAGATAACATATTTTGATTCAGACTCATCATTGATAGGTATATCAGAAGGGTTTTCACTGCAACTTATCATAGAACCAACAGGGGTATCAATCAAAGAGTAGTATTTATCCATATTGCATCCGTCATTTCCTGCTGCAAAAAAGATCAATACGCCCTTACCATCTCTTCCCTCTTCAGAGAGAAGTTTAAGAGTCTTTTCAAAGACAGGAAGCATATTGTTTGTCCCCCAACTGTTGGTAATGATTGCCGCACCGTTATTTGCCATATCAATCAGAGCTTTTGAATCATCAGATATATTAGAGCTTGAGTATCTTGCTACAATCAGTTTTGATTTTGGAGCTATTCCAACTCCTCCCATATTGTTATCACCCATTGCCGCAATTAGTCCCGCACATGCAGTTCCGTGCCATTTATCGGATATGGATCTTGGAGCATTGATATCTTGATTGTTTAATTGACTGTAACTGTTTATCATGGTAAGCTGTTTTAATCCATCTGCATAGTTTCCAAAACCTATAATATTTTTCCATAAATCTTCATGCTCAAGATCAATCCCTTCATCATATACACCGATTATTACACCCTCTCCTTTTGTATATTTCCAAGCATCAGCGATATTGATTCTATCAAGATGCCAAGAATCCCAAAACATAGGGTCATCTGTCTGGACATCTTGAAGAGATCTACTCCTTTTCCCAATCAAAAAGTCTGGATGAGAAAACTCTACACCTTTGATGGAGTTTATCTCATTTGCAGTCTCCAATACTCTGTCGTGATCTTCTATCTTATAGACAAACATATCATCAGTGATTTTTCTTAAAAATTCCAATCCATACTCTTTTTCTACATACCCTTTAATACTCAAATCTTTGAAGCTAACGATCAATTTGTTATCTATACCTATTTTTTCTCCAGCACTGTTTTTATAGTAGCTAATTGGAGATTTAAACTCATAATCAAGATTGATTGGGGCTGTGTCGGCTAACTTTGTAAGAGGAATTTTTTTATTGTAACTATAGAAATACTCAGCATTTAAACATAGTGTCGTGATAGATAAAATCAAAAGTTTTTTAATCAATTTTTCAACCTGATGATAGAAATTTCTCAAGATTTTACACTAAAAATATAAAATAAGCAATAGTTAAAGTAAAAATTATTTTAAATTTAAAATAATTTAATTTATTTTGTTCGTTTTTTGATAAATTTGTTACTTTTTTAGCTATTATACTCATTAAGTAATGTTTACAAAAGGATTTTTTATGAAAATATTTATAATTTTTTTGACTTTAAGTGTGTTATTTTTTAGTGGTTGTGGGGTAGGTTCTTTGGTAGCTGTTCCATTTAAAGTAGCAGGATCTATTGTCAATGTAGTAACCCCTGATGCTGTAGGTGATACTATCTCAGCTGTCGGAGATGCAGCTGATTCAGCTATACCGTTTTAAATTTTTAAATTAAAGCACTCTAAGTGCTTGTGTGATACCATCAAATTATGAAAAAATTTTTAGAAGATATTTCAAAAGGTATCAAACTAAGTTCAATTCCTTTGGAATATGAAGATATTTACAAGCGACTCTTTGAACAAAATGCAATCAAAGTAAAAACAGGTATAGCAAAACTTGATTCAAAATACAAAATAGGTGTTTTGGATGTAACAAGAAAAGGTGTCGGTTATCTTGATGCTCTTGGAGAGGAGAGTTCAAAAGATTTGATGATAGAAGATTATAACCTTGGAACTGCTCACAAAGGAGATGTCGTTCTGGTTAAAAGACTCTTTTCAAGAAGAGGAGCTAGTGCAAAGGTTGTAGATGTTCTAATAAGAGAAAAAAAGACTTCAATAGGCTTTGTTGATAAATCTCAAGATGAGATTCAAATCAAACAGATAAAAACAGAGCTTCCAATACGAGTGAATGACCCCAAAAACATACTCTTAAACTATAGCGACAAAGATGTCCTAAAAATAGACAATGACAGTTTGAGTATTCTTGAAAAACTGGGAAATTTAAAAGATCCAAAAGTTGATGAGAAGATATCTTTGGCTCTTTTTGAAAAGAGTGAGTTTTTCTCTAAAGAGGCCCAAGAGGAGGCTTTGGCTTATGGAGATAAAATTGACAATAGTTTGATTAAAAAGAGAAAAGATTTAAGAGATTTGGCATTTTGTACTATTGATCCACCTGATGCAAAAGATTTTGATGATGCGATCTATTTTGATTTGGATGAGTACTCTTTGTATGTGGCTATTGCAGATGTAAGCAACTATGTCATAGAGGATACCTATCTGGATAAAGAGGCAAAGGCAAGAGGATTTTCTATATATTTTCCTCACAAATCTATACCGATGCTACCAAGAAGCTTGAGTGAAAACATCTGCTCATTAAAGCCAAATGTAGATCGTTTGGTTTTTGTTATCAAGATTACTTTGGACAAAGATACTCTCAAGCCGTTAAATGAGGAGATATTTGAAGCTGTAATTCACTCAAAAAGAAGATTTACCTATGATGAGGTTGATGCTTTTTTAGAGGGTGATATGGGTAGCAAAAAAGATGGTGATGAAGAGATTTTGAAATTTCTTCTCCCTTTGCAAAAAATACTCTTAAAGATCAGAAAAAGAAGACTTGCCAAAGGTTGTGAATTTAGATCAACTGATGTGCGAATGGTCTTGGATAAAGATCAAAATCTAATAGCGGTAAAGCAAGAGTTTGAAACCCCTGCACACTCATTGATAGAGGATGCGATGCTTTTGGCAAACAAAGCTGCATCCAAACAGTATGAAAAAGGGATATTCAGAGTTCATGATTCACCAGATCCAGGCAAAATAGAAAAACTTTTAAACGAACTTGAAACCATAGGTTTGGAGTCGCCTTTTTATGAGGATCCTTATGAGACGATTAAAGAGCTTCAAAAGTTGGCTCAAAAAAGAGGACTTAGAGATGAGATAGACTCTATGATCATAAGGACTCAAAAACAGGCTCAATATTCCAGTATCCCAAAAGAGGGTCATTTTGGATTGGGATTTAAGTTATACACTCACTTTACCTCTCCTATTAGAAGATACAGTGATTTGTTAGTTCATCGTATTTTAAAGGCAATCTTAAAAGATGATCGTCAAAAGTTGGAATATTTTATATCAAATGCCGAGGTAATTGCTCAAAGAGTAAGTGAGTTGGAGAGAGAAGCAAGTGCCTGTGAGTGGGATTTTAGAGATAGAAAATATGCAAGATGGTTTGATAAACACAAAGATAAAGAGTTTGATGCAATGATTATTTCGGTTGATGAATCAATGCCGTTGGCACTTAGCCTTGGTGAAATTTATGGTGCTAGAATCCATGTTGTAGGAGATAAAGAGTTTGAACTCTTTGAAAGAGTTAAAATAAAAATAACCAACTCCTCTATCACTACGACAAAGATAATAGGAACAGTGATATAGATGCTTTGGAAAAGTATTGGTACCAATTGAACCTTCTACATTACTTCCTGCTCTCAAACGGCTTCACGGTGGGTACCCCCCCCCAAAAAATTTCTACCAAATTTTCAGGAAACTCCGTTTTGACCCTTCCGTTGCAGAGGTTGTTCGATCAGGAAGTAATTCAGAGGGTTCAATTAAAAATGATATTTGCAACTTTAT
>QNZU01000037.1 GCA_003978405.1 Sulfurospirillum sp. | reverse complement strand
ATCTTCTTTGATATCAAACTCACGCTCTAAGAGCTCATAGGCAGTTTTGGTCTCTTTATGATACTTTAAAATATCTTTTGTTACATAGAGTGAGTCCTCAAGTGAACGCTTATTGCGTTCAGAAAGATAGATAATTTGTTCACGGTTAGAACTATGAATCTTGAGTACATATACAATAGAATAGGATATGATAATCACTGAGACCAATATTTCTATAATCGTAAACGCAGGACGCAGATGCTTGTTGTTTGATAAAGTTTTCAATAAAAGTCTCCACTACTTGAAACAAGTTTAGTGTTTTCTAGCCAATACTCTTTTGCATCTTCTGGAGAGTCAAAACGTTTTGCATCTTCAAAATAGGCAGGTAAAAAGTATGTGCCTTTTTCATTTTGCAAGATGATTTGCGTAGAGCTTCCATTGGGATAAAAATCCATTTTAAGACATATCTTTTTATCGTCATAGCGTTCATATTCCAAACGTATGAGACTATCACTTCCATCTATAGTATAGGCTTTAATATCACTTAGATCAATACCATTGCTGTAGGGTGTATAGGGTGAAGATATATTTTTTCTTAGCATGCATGTTTTACATTTATTAAGACAAAGTAGACTTATTTTTCCATTGAACCATTTGGCATTACTTATGGTTTCTTTTAGGTTAAGAGGGGTAAGCGCTTTTGGTTTTTCTTTGTCTATCTCAACACCAGAAAAACCAAGAAAATAGACCATTGAAACGATAAGAATAACAATAAGGAGTTCAATTAGCGTGAACCCTTTTTGTGTCTTATCGTTCTGTATCGGATGCATGGGTGTACTTATTTATTACAGACACTAAAGAGAATATCTTTTGCATTTTCTTCTCCACCTTCTTTTCTGTCTGCTGCAAAAGAGATAAGCTCAAAATTTTCACCTTGTTTAATGTAAACAAATGGTGTTTTCCATGAATCTTTAGGAAGTTTTTTAAGGTATGGTTTTGCACGGTAGTTTGGATATTTATCGCTATCAGGATTAGAAAGTAGCGCTTCAAATCCCTCTTCTGTATCAGGATACATTCCATTATCTAGCTTAAACATGTCAAGACGTTTTTGTAAATCATTCATTTTAAGGCATACTGTATCACGTTTTGCTTGATCTGCAGAGTCCATAAGTCCCGGCGCAACGACGGCTACAAGTCCTCCAAGTATGACAATAACGATAAGTAATTCAATCAATGAAAAACCAGTTCTGAATTTTGTATAACGGTGCATTTATATTCCTTAGGTATAATATTTGGATTAATTTTACTTGAATAGAGCTTTTAGATGGATAAAAAAGAAAATTTTACTGCTATAGGGGAATGGAGACAAGGTTTTGCTCTTATGATTACCCTTTCTGTACTCTCTGTAGTCATTGCCTTGACTATTGTACTGTTGGGTTATTTTGCCAAGGTAAAAGAAGATGCAGAAACTACCAAGTCGTTGATTCAGGCAGATATTTATTATGCTGATATCCTTTCTCAATTAAATCATTATAAAAATAAAAAAAGTATTTTACAGAGACTCTACCGATTTCCTGTCTATTTGCGTACACCTGATGGGCGCTTTAACTTGACATTACGATGCCAGCCACTTGCTACAGGGGTAAATATTAATTGGCTAGCAATGGAACACCTAAAAGGGAAGCGACAACATTTTCAAGAAGCACAGATACTTTTTGAAACGCTGGCGCAGGAGTATGATTTAGAAGATGCAGATAGGTTACTTGAGATGATATTGCAAGAAATAGCATTAGGTAAGAAATTTGTTAAACAAGAACAAAGTAGACTTATAAAAAAACACGGTATTATATCTTATCAACAATTTTCTGAAATCATAAAACGATATGAAATGGAAGTGGATGATACAAAAGTAAGTCGTGTCCCATGGCGAAAATACTTTAGTTTTTCCAATCATGCAGACAAAATAGATGCAGAATTTAGTTCTGCAGAACTCATCTCTTATTTGTTTGACATTGACCTAAAAACAGTGCGTGAGTGGATGGCATTACGCGAAAAGCCATCACTTCCTGTTTTTGTCAATGAAAATGCTGGAAACTATAACGAGAAAAAGAACCTTTTGGCTGGAAATGTTTTTTTGGAAGAGTCACGGTGTAGTGTAAGGTATGGCGCAGGATATAGATTTACATTTGATTACATAAGGGGAGAGGCAAAATATTTTGAATTTTATGGAAAACACTAAAGAGTTATTGCTGATTCATACAGATATGAAACGGATTTCTCGTGAATATACAGATGGTGTCAATATTATGTTGACGCCACAGTTTTATACGATTAAGCGAGAAGAAATCCCAGTGAAGTATGGCTATCAGGCTAAGCGCATAGCCCCATCATTGTTTGAAGGGCTACTGGAAGAACAAGACGCATATAAGTATTTTGCGGTAAAAGAAGATCAAAATTGGCTCTTTATCGCATATAACCCAGAAGAGATAAAAGCAGTACTTGAGCAAAAAGGTATTTTAGCAGAGCAGGTTTCTAAGATATATTTTGCAGAGCAGGTGGTTGAAAAGTTTAATAGACCTGTGTTGCTTGGAGAGCAAGAAGCCTTGGTCAATTTGGGAGGTACAATGACTGTCGTGCCTCAAGTAGTCCTTAACCCTGATGAAGTACCTATGCAAATTACACAAGGGTTTACCCCTAAAAAAGGTGTTTCCTTTGAAGGTAGAGGGAAGTCTATTATCTCAACAAATGAAGCCTATACACTTGCAGCCATCTTTGCACTTTTCGCTGGTATTTACTTTGTTGAAGGTTCTCGGTATGGAGGAGATGGTGCAGAGCAAGAGGCTCAGATGCAATCTCTACTAGAAGAGTATCCTTCTTTGCAAAGTTCTTATACGAGAAAGAGTATTGCTAGTAAGTACAAAGTAATCGATATAAAAGAACGTAAAAAACGTGATGTCATTAAATCTCTCTCTCACATGATATTTAAGGGGTCAAAGTTAAGTCATTTATCTATAGATGATAAAAAGTTTCAAGCACAGTTCTCCTGTGATGATGTTAGTGTGACAAGCAAGTTAAGAGAGTTGGCAAAAAAAGAGAAGTTCAATACCAGTAAAATATCAAATAGTAACGACTTAAAAATAGAAGGTACATTATGATGCACGTAAAAGCGTATAAAAACGAACTCATTGTTGGCTTGGCATTTTTATTTCTTATCATTGCTTTTAGTTACAAGCATATACAAGTTTCAAACCAAAACAGTGCGACTTCTGGCGCATCGGTGGCTTTGGGAGAACTTAAAGATGTGATAGCCCTTAAGAAAGTATGGGGAGATAAAAAAAATACCAAAAAAGTAGAAAAGCTTCAAACACTTGTCTCACCTTCAAAAGTACAGTGGCACAAGGAAGGCAAAAAATTGACAGCTTCTTTTCAAGGTCTTAGCGCGCAAGTGTTTAATAGGCTTATTGTTAAAATTATGAATCTCCCTGTAGAAATACAAAAATTGGAAGTACGTAATACAGGTTCAGAGTATCAAGTGGAGTTCAAATGCAAATGGTAAAAAAGAGTCTAGGCATTATATTTGCTGTATGGTTTACGCTGTTGTTGTTTATGCCTAAAGAAGAGATGTATTATAAAGTGGAAAAGATATTAGCAGCACAAGATATTACACTAAATGAGAAGAGTATAGAATCAGGAGTCTTTTCTTTAAACATTAAAGATGTAACTGTGTATGCAAAAGGGATTGCCTTGGCACATATAGATGAGATAGATTTTTTTACACTACTCGTCTATAACACATTGCGTGTTGATAACCTTGTTGTGGATGAAGTCTTGCAGTCTAAAGTACCTGCGCAAACCAAAGAAGCAGTACTGACTCATCAGATTTTTTCTCCATTGACAGTCTCCGTAGATGCAAATGGTACTTTTGGTTATGTAGAAGGTAGTATCGACTTAAGTAGTAAGCAGGTACATATAGATTTTGTAAAAGAAAAAGAGATAGAAATGATAAAACCTTTCTTGCAAAAAGGTAAAAAAGGATGGTTCTATGAAAAATCTTTTTAAACCAGAAATGCTCAAGTGGCTTATCTCTGGATTGGTCTTTTTATTGATATTGAAACTCTTGTGGTTTATCGTACAAATTACATGGCTCACGGCAGTAGATATAGACCAAGAAGAAGACCATAGTAGCAAAGCCCTCTATTATAGGGTAAAATTAACACCTAATGAAGCACCAGCACCACAAAGGAAAGCGGCACCTGTTGCAAGAAAAATATCTGGGAGCATTAAAGAAATCACCCTTTTGGCTATCTACAATGATTCGGAGATTTCCGTGATTACTGTGGAGTATAAACATAAATCAAAAGTACTCTCTCTGGGAGATGAGATTAATGGTTTTACACTCGAAGGTGCTGGTAGTAACTTTGCGATGTTTAGTAAAAATGGAAAAAACTATAAGGTGTTACTGGATAAAAATGATAAAGGTTCATCAAGTGGAAGTAGTATGAAGACTGTATCTCCTTCCCCAAGCGATAAAAGTCTTGAGAAAAAACCTTTAGGAGAAGTGACCAATGAAGGTTCCGTGAAAATTATTGATCGTTCATTGCTTGAGCATTATGCTGAAAACATGGATGACATCTATAAAAATATTGGAATTTCGGAGATTAAGGATGGTAAAGATCTTAAAGGATTTAAAATTAACTTTGTACGAAGAGACTCACCCTTTGCCAAGTTAGGCATACGAAGAAATGATGTAATTAAATCGATTAATGGACAAGAGATAAAAAGCTACAATGCAGCTTTTTCTATCTATAAAAATATTAAAAATGTGGATGAACTTAGTTTGGTTATCCAAAGAGGAAAAGAAGAAATGGAGTTAGATTATGAAATTAACTAAAATAGTATTAGGTGCGTTATTGATATGTTCTGTAGGTGTATATGCAGAGGAAGAAAAAGTTGACGTAAACTTTAGAAATCTTAATGTAAAAGACTTTGTAGAGATGGTTTCGAAAATCACACATAAAAATATCTTAATAGAAGGTGACCTTAAAGGTAAAATCAACTTTGTGTCACAAGAGCCTATTAAAAAGAGTGGGCTTATCCCTCTTGCAAACTCCATTTTAGGGAGTAAAGGGTTTACTTTAATTAATCAAGGTGAATACTATAAGGTAGTGAAAACTGCTAATGCTGCAGGAGAAGGACTCGAGGTAAAAAGCAATATTGATGGTGATACTATGGCAACAGTGATGTTTCCACTCCACACCTCAAATGCTGCCGTTGTACGTGCAAAAATAAAACCATTACTTCATAAAAATGCAAAAGTAATCTCTTTCAAAGAGAATAATGTTTTAGCCATTACCGCTAAGCCACGCACATTGAAGTCCATTGCAAAAATTATCAACGTCATCGAAGAGCGTGGAGAGAAAAAATCAGTAGTATTGTCATTAAAAAACTCTACAGTGAAAGATATTTTCAGCAACGCACAAAATATGGCAAAAAAACTCTTTCCTCAAACTATTGAGAGTGAAAAAGTAGATATTTTTAAAGATGATGCAACAAACTCTATTATATTGGTAGGAAAGCAAAACAATATTAATCGTATGATTAAGTATGTAAAGCAGCTAGATTTAAAAGGGGAAGATCAGACTCAAAAAATGTATGTGCTTCGTTTGAAGAACTCAAATGTGGAAGAGATGGAGAAAATACTTTCCAAACTCCTTTCACAGATGAATTCTGTTGCCATTAGAACTTCTAAAAAAGGTGGACATCCACCAAGTAAAGCGATGGTTGTTTCTGATGTTGAAAGAAATGCACTTATCTTGCTTGCAACAGGGGAGCAGATTAAAAATATCCGTGAGACGGTAAGAAAAATAGATATTCCAAAAGCACAAGTGTACGTCAAAGCTAAAATTGTAGAAGTCGATATTAATATGGCAAAAAAGATAGGGCTTAAATATGGTCTTGAAGCGGGTGCTATCACTGCAAAAGGACTTTACTCTGTTGCAGGAAATTTGGGGGCTTCTGCATTGCAAATGTCACCAGACCTTTTAGGTTTTCTCAATCAAAATGCATCCTCAACACAGTTGGACAATAATGGAAATGCTATTACAACGAATGATCCTTCCTTTAAATTTGGTGCAGTAGATAAAGTATTTGCTTTGGGAGCACAGCTTGATTTTCTTGAAAACAATGGTGCTGCACGACTTCTAAGTGAGCCATCAGTACTTTGTACAAACAACAAAGAGGCAGAAATCTATGTGGGTCAAACAAGATCAATCTTAACACAAGGGCAACAATCAACGCTAGGTGCATCAAATGTAATTAACAATTATTCAAGAGAAGATATAGGATTAACACTCAAAGTGCAGCCAAGACTTTCTAGCAACAATCAGGTGACATTAGAGATAGAAACGGTATTGGAAGATATTGATCCTTCCACAGAACAAGTTGCAGATCGTCCTACCACAACAAAAAGAAAAGTAAAAACCAATGCTATTGTGAAGAATGGTGAGACGATTATTCTTGGTGGGCTTATTAAGAAAGCGGGAGGAACAGGAAAATCTGAAGTCCCTTTCTTTGGTAAAATACCATTTTTAGGAGAGGCATTCTTTTCACATAATTCAGATGTCGAGAGAGAACAAAATGTTGTCATTTACCTTACGCCATATATTGTAAGAAAAAGTTCTGACTTACAAAAATTAAAAGCAATGTTGGCAGAACTGGATGAAGTACAACATAGATACAATAAGTTTGTACGTGAAAATCTAAAAAAATCAAGTAGACGTGCATTTGAATCCAATGGTGATGCACGTGGTAGAATTCACCAAGTACTTGATACAGATGATTCTCTACCTATAGTACAACCGGAGGTAACTAGAGGGCTAAGAGGACCAGTCTATCATAATGATATCGTCAAAGAAACAAGGAAGAGTAGAGTGTCTCAATACACACCTTCTTTACCAAAGCATACAGCAACTAGAGGTAAAAAAGATTCAATTTTTAGCAATTTCTTTTCTAAAGAAAAAAGGAAGCATAGTGCATCAAAACGTACACCTTCTCTACCAAAACAAGCAATTTCTAGTGGGTCACGAGGGCCAATCTATGATGAATATGAGATTGTTCCAACACAACATAGAGGTAGAAGGCAGATAGAGAATAAAACAACTTTAGATGCAACAGCAGATAAATCAAGCAAAGAAGAAGGTTTCTTCTCCTCGTTTTTTACCACTAGAGGCAGTAAGTCTTCTAATCACTCCAAACCTTCTCCTGCTTCGTCTCGACTGAAAGGTACGAGAGGATATTATAATCCAAACCTTGGAGAGAACTAATGTATTTTCCTCGCCTTCAAGATGTCAACCTTGAACCACTTTGGGAAGAGGAGATAAATCATAAGTTAGCCATTAAACATGCGTTGCTTTTTTCAGAAGTGAATGGCATTAGTACTGCTATAGTCACAGAGGAGAGCTTAAGTGAAGCATTGAATTATTTCTCTAAACTCTCCTTGGCATATCCTATCAATCTTGTGGATGCCGAGAGTTTTGAACGGCTTAAAAATAAATTTTTAGAGATACAGACAGGTTCAGACTTTGAAGAGATGGCAACCACTTCAGATGAATTGATAGAGGTAGAAGGTGACCTACTTGAGTTTATTCGTAATTCGCAAGATTTGCTCTCCTCCGAAGATTCTGCACCTATTATTAAGCTTGTAAATTCACTCTTCTTTCAAGCCTTACAAAAAGGGGCAAGTGATATTCACAT
>QNZU01000074.1 GCA_003978405.1 Sulfurospirillum sp. | reverse complement strand
GAATAAATATGTTAGAAGTTGGAACTAAGGCACCGGATTTTTGTCTGCCAAACCAAGATGAGACAGAGATTTGTCTAAGAGATTTGTTGGGGAAGTGGATTGTTTTGTATTTTTATCCAAAAGATAATACTCCTGGATGTACCACTGAAGCGATAGATTTTAGTGAAGAGTTGCCGGATTTTGAAGCACTAGATGCGATCATTTTGGGAGTGAGTCCTGATAGTCCTAAAAAACACCGAAATTTTATAGAGAAAAAAGGACTCAAAATCACACTTTTAGCAGATGAAGAGAAAAGTGTTTGTGAAGCTTATGATGTGTGGAAGCTTAAGAAAAATTACGGCAGAGAGTATATGGGAGTTGTAAGAACTACATATATCATAGATCCTGATGGAAAAATCGCCGCTGCTTGGGATAAAGTCAAAGTCAAAGGTCATGCAGAAGCAGTTAAAGAGAAACTAAAAGAGCTACAAGGAAAATAATGCTTGTTCACATCTGCTGTGCAGTAGATAGTCACTACTTTTTACAAAAGTTACAAGAAAGGTATCCAGAAGAAAGCTTAACTGGATACTTTTATGATCCAAATATTCATCCATACAGTGAGTATCAGTTACGACTTTTGGATGTCAAGAGAAGTTGTAAAAAATTGGGGATTGAACTAATCGAGGGTGAGTATGATTATGAAGCTTGGTTAGAAGCAGTTAGAGGCTATGAAAATGAGCCAGAAAAAGGGGCTAGATGTGATCTTTGCTTTGATAACAGGCTAGAATCTACTGCCCAAAAAGCTTCAGAGTTAGGGATGAAAAAGATCACAACAACTCTTCTTACAAGTCCCAAAAAATCGATAGAGCAGTTAAAAAGTGCCGGTGATGAGATAGAAAAAAAGTATGGAGTAAAGTTTGTAGCTGTTGATTTTAGGACAAAGGGTGGAACTCAAGAGCAATTTGCTATGGCAAAAGAGGAGCAGTTGTATCATCAAGATTATTGTGGATGTATCTATGCTCTTAGCAAACAAAGAGATATGCAAGATCGTCTTGCAGATGAACTCTTTTCACCTATCACAAAGCAGATACAACCAGAATCGATTGAAGATAGGATTGAGCTTTATAAAAAAAGAGAGGAGCTTGAAGAAAAAGGAGTCTCATATAAAATCATCAGAGAGAAATTTTTAAACTATCGTCTCTTAAGAGGATATATATCGCTCAATAAAAATGTGGTACCAAGCTATATACTACCCTACTCTACTATAAAAAGAAAATTTTTAAAAACAAAAATCGAAACAAAAATTAACAACTATTTCATCACTCGTCATGAGAATATTTATCTCATTACTCTTGATGAGTTTAATAAATTATCTAATAAAAATTATAAAAATATACAAGATATTATAAATCATCCACTTAGTTTTGATGAAGAACTAAAGATAAGAAATAAAATTATTCAAAATTTTTACTCACTTTCACCGGTTATAATAATTAAAAATATTGAACCAAATACCAAAATATCGCTCTATATCGAAGCAAAAACATATCAAGATACAAGGGAGCATTTAGTACAATTAGGCTAATATCTGTAACTTTATATTAGAGGAGATAATTTGCTACTAAATGTTGTTGAGATTCAAAAGATTCTTCCACATAGATTTCCGTTTTTACTGATAGATAGAGTGACTAAACTTGAGTGCGAAAAATCGATCGTGGGATACAAAAATGTATCTATTTCAGAACCGGTCTTTCAAGGACACTTTCCAGATCACCCAATCTATCCGGGAGTTATGATAGTAGAGGGTATGGCACAAGCTGGAGGAGTTTTGGCATTTAAAAGTATGAGTGCAGATGCTCAAGAAGATGTGGCTGAGAAAGTTGTCTATTTTATGAGTATAGATAAGTGTAAATTCAGATCTCCTGTAACTCCAGGGGATAGATTGGAGTACCATATTGATGTGATTAAACATCGTGGAAATATATGGGTGCTTGACGGAAAAGCGGTAGTTGATGGCAATGTTGTTGCCGAAGCTGAACTAAAAGCAATGATTGTGGATAAATAATGAGCAATATTCATCCTACAGCAATTATCGAAGATGGTGCCAATATAGCCAAGAGTGCCAAAGTAGGAGCATATACATTTATCGATAAAGGTGTTGTTCTTGATGAAAATGTCGAAGTTTTCCAAGGAGCACAAATATGGGGAAACACCAAAGTCGGCTCCGATACTAAAATCTACTCCCATGCCGTTATAGGTCAAGTGCCTCAGGATCTAAAATTTCACGGAGAAAATGTTGAATTGATTATCGGCAAAAACAATACAATAAGAGAGTTTGCCTTTTTCAATCCGGGAACCGAGAATGACAAAGGATATACAAAGATAGGAGATAACAATCTCTTTATGGCTTATACCCATGTAGCCCATGATGTAGTAGTAGGAGACAACAATATCTTTGCTAACAATGTCGCACTCGCAGGTCATGTAGAGGTGGGCAATTATGTCGTAATAGGAGGGCATACACCGGTGCATCAATTTTGCAAGATAGGAGATTATGCGATGATAGGAGGTGCAAGTGCTTTGACTCAAGATATTCCTCCATTTTGTTTAGCGGAAGGAAACAGAGCAAATATCAAGAGTCTAAATCTTGTAGGAATCAGAAGAAAATTGCCAAAAGATGATGTCGAAGCGATTTTATCAGCTTACAAACAGCTCTTTAGAGGTCAAAAACCCCTAAAAGAGAGTGCAAAAGAGTTGCTAGAACAAAGCAGTAACGAAAAAGTAAAAATGCTTTGTAGCTTTATATTAGATACCCAAAGAGGAATACCATACGAGAGGAATATAAAAAATGATAAATAAATGTAGTTTCTGCAAATCCGAAGAGAGTATAGACAACAGACTACTTGCCGGAGAGGATGTTTTTATTTGCGAAAACTGTGTAGTATCAGCATACAAGATATTTTTTGGCGAAGAAGATGAGTTACAAACTGAGCAAGAAGATGTCGATTTGACTCTCTTTACACCAAAAGAGCTAAAAGAGGTTTTGGACAATTATGTAGTAGGACAAGAACAGGCGAAAAAAGTCTTCTCTGTTGCGGTTTATAACCACTACAAAAGGATTTTTAAAAGCAACCAGAGTGATGATGATACACAAATCCAAAAATCAAATGTTCTATTCATTGGACCAACAGGAAGCGGAAAAACACTGATGGCTCAAACATTGGCAAATCATCTTGATGTCCCTATTGCTATCACCGATGCTACAAGCTTGACTGAAGCTGGATATGTGGGTGAAGATGTAGAGAATATTCTGACAAGACTTCTTCAGGTAGCTGACAATGATATCAAAAAGGCTGAAAGAGGAATTGTCTTTATTGATGAGCTTGATAAAATAGCAAGAGCCGGTGAAAACAGATCAATTACCCGTGATGTTTCCGGAGAGGGAGTTCAACAGGCTCTTTTGAAATTGATTGAAGGAAGTGTGGTAAATATCTCTCCAAAAGGTGGCAGAAAACATCCAAATCAAGAGTTTACCCAGATTGACACTTCAAATATTCTCTTTATTTGCGGTGGTGCATTTGACGGACTAAATGAAATTATCGCCAAAAGACTTGGAAGCAATGTCCTTGGCTTTGGTCAAGAGAAGAAGAACAAAGAGGAGAGAGAAAATCTCTTGAGCGAAGTAGAACCGGATGATTTAGTTCATTTTGGTTTGATTCCAGAACTCATAGGACGGCTTCATGCGATTACCACTCTTGAGCCTATAACCAAAGAGGGTATGATAGAGATTTTAACAAAACCAAAAAATGCAATTGTCAAGCAGTACCAAAAGCTCTTCTCTATCGATAATGTCAAACTGACTTTTGAACAAAAAGCTCTTGAAGCGATTGCAGAACTTGCAATCAGTAGAAAGACAGGAGCAAGAGGTCTTAGAACAATCATGGAAGATATCATGCTTGATATCATGTATGAGTTGCCGGAACTTGCCGGAAGTGAAGTGGTTATCACCGAAGATGTAGTAAAAAAAAGAGCAAAACCTCTATATGTAAAACCGATTAAAAAAAGTGCTTAAGGATAGACAGTGTTATTAGATAGACTCTTTGGAATGTTTTCAAATGATTTGGCAATCGACCTTGGTACCGCCAATACGATAGTGATATCAAAAGGTCACGGAATTATTATCAATGAACCCTCAGTCGTTGCCCTGCAAAAGAGTCGTTATGGTAAAAAGAGAGTTTTGGCTGTCGGTAAAGAGGCAAAAGAGATGCTTGGGAAGACTCCAGATACCATCGAAGCTATTAGACCACTCAAAGAGGGAGTTATTGCTGATTTTGATGTGGCAGAAGAGATGATTAGATTTTTTATCAAAAAAGCTCACAACAGAAACAGTTTTATTCGCCCAAGAGTTTTGATTTGTGTTCCGTATGGTTTGACTCAGGTAGAAAGAAAAGCTGTAAGAGATTCGGCATACTCAGCAGGTGCAAGAGATGTGATCTTGGTAGAAGAACCAAAAGCAGCAGCGATTGGAGCAGGACTTCCAATCAAAGATCCACGAGGAAATATGGTCATAGATATTGGTGGTGGTACCACTGAAGTAGGTGTCATCTCCCTAGAAGGACTAGTCAGGAGCAAATCCATAAAAGTAGGCGGAGATCGATTTGATCAAGAGATCATCTCATATATGAAAAACAAATACAATCTTCTCATAGGTGAGAGAACCGGTGAAGCAATCAAGATAGAGATCGGTACCGCAATCAAAGAGGACGAACCTAAAAAGATGAGTATCAAAGGAAGAGATCAGGTAAGCGGTCTTTTAAAAGAGATTGAGATCAGCAGTGAAGATGTCAGAGAAGCCATTAAAGAGCCTCTTGAAGAGATCTCTACTGCAGTTGTTGAAGTTTTGGAGGTGGTTCCACCTGATCTTGCCGGAGATATTGTAGAAAACGGTATAGTCCTTACAGGTGGCGGTGCCCTTTTGAACGGACTTGATTCATATTTAAGCAAAAGAGTCGAACTTCCTGTATATATAGCTGAAAATCCACTGCTCTCAGTTGCCAATGGTACTGGAGCAATGCTTGAGGATATTGAACTACTAAAACATATCACCGCAAATGATTAAGAAGAGCTATATTGTAACTCTTCTTGGCACAGTTGCCATTTTTATCTATCTTTTTTCAAAACCTTTATATAACAATATTTTAGATACCTCTTACTCTATCAAACACTTTATAGTTCAAAAAATTGATGAAAACAGAAAATTTCTCAACAGATACCTAAATCAAGCCAAAACCATTAAAAATCTTCAAGAACAAATAGCCTTGCTAAAACCAAAAGCAGTTGCAATGAATGCCTATAAAAAAGAGTTGGATTTATATCTAAAAAATATAAATCTAAAAAAGTTTGATCCTCATCTTAGTCCAGTCAAAATTTTAACCTATGAGCAGTTAAACAACCCAAATAGAGTTTATCTTGATTTTCCAAGATTTGATGAGAGTAAAAATTACGGGCTTATCAGTCAAAATAGAGTCGCAGGAGTGATAAAATCAAAAGCCTCAAAACCTCTTGGAATACTTATCTATGATCCAAAAGCAATCTTTTCGGTACTAATAGGAAAAGACGAGATTGAAGGAGTGAGCTTTGGAAACGGAAAAAATCTGCTGATAAAATTTATCCCCTCATACAAAAATCCAAAAGTTGGAGATGAGGTTATCACAAGTGGATATGATGGATTGTTCTATTATGGTATAAAAGTGGGCAGAGTTATTAGTATTCAAAAAAGATTGATGTATAAAGTTGCTTTTGTAAAACCCTACTTACCTACTAAAAAGCCAAAATATCTCTATGCCGTTGATGTAAAATAAGCCCTTTTTTGCTATACTCCTAAACTAAACTATCAAGGAAATCTATGCCCAAAAGAGAAGATATCAATACCATCTTACTTATAGGTTCTGGACCAATCATCATCGGACAAGCTTGTGAATTTGACTATTCTGGAACTCAAGCCGCAAAGACACTAAAAGAGCTTGGATATCGTGTTGTTCTAATCAACTCAAATCCTGCTACTATCATGACCGATCCTGAATTTGCCGATAGAACTTATATAGAACCAATCACTACAGAAGTAATATCAAAAATCATAAAAGCCGAAAATGTAGATGCGATCTTGCCAACCATGGGTGGACAGACAGCTTTAAATGTTGCCATGAAGATGTATGAAGAAGGCTTACTTGATGGAGTAAAATTTCTTGGAGCCCATCCTGATGCTATCCAAAAGGGAGAAGACAGACAAGCTTTCAAAGAGGCGATGATCAAAATCGGTGTGGATCTGCCAAAAAGCAAATATGCCTACAATATGGATGAAGCCTTAGAAGCTGCAAAAGAGATAGGTTTTCCTCTCATCATCAGAGCCTCTTTTACACTAGCAGGTGGTGGAAGCGGAGTCGCATACAATATAGATGAGTATAAGAGTTTGGCTCAAAACGGACTTGATGCGAGTCCGATCAATGAGATACTGATAGAGGAGTCACTGCTTGGCTGGAAAGAGTATGAGATGGAGGTCATCAGAGACTGCAAAGATAACTGTATCATCGTCTGCTCGATAGAGAACTTTGATCCTATGGGTGTGCATACAGGAGATAGTATCACAGTAGCTCCCGCTCTAACACTTACTGATAAAGAGTACCAACATATGAGAGATGTCTCATTTGCAATCTTAAGAGAGATAGGTGTAGATACTGGTGGAAGTAATGTCCAGTTTGCTATCAATCCACAAAACGGCAGAATGACAGTAATCGAGATGAATCCAAGAGTCTCAAGATCATCAGCTCTTGCATCAAAAGCTACTGGTTACCCAATAGCCAAAGTCGCAACACTTTTAGCTGTGGGATATACTCTTGATGAGATCAAAAATGACATCACTGGTACCACTGCATCATTTGAACCGACTATTGATTATATCGTCACAAAAATCCCAAGATTTACATTTGAAAAGTTTCCTTGTGCCGACTCAACTCTCACTACATCTATGAAGAGCGTGGGTGAAGTGATGGCAATAGGAAGAACATTTAAAGAGTCTGTTCAAAAGGCACTCTGTTCTATGGAGACGGGTCTTAGCGGATTTGAAAAGATGGATGTTGATGAGGAGTTTATCAAAAAAGAGCTTCGCCGTCCAAATGAGAATCGAATACTCTATATCGCTGAGGCTTTTAGAAGAGGTATGAGTGTAGAGGAGATTCATGAGTACTGCAGAGTTGATCCATGGTTTTTGTATCAGATAGAAGAGATTGTAGAGTTTGAAAAAAGCATCGACAAGAGTATTATGATAGACAAAAACAGACTAAGAACTGCCAAAACATACGGTTTTAGCGATAAAATGCTCTCAAAATTAACCGGTTATGACGAAGATGATATCTATGCAAACAGAAAAGATATGGGGATTACTTTAGAGCATAATGAAGTAGATACCTGTGCAGCGGAATTTAAAGCTCTGACTCCATATCTATATTCGACCACTCCGATTACCAAAAGAGATAACCAAAGAGTTTATGAGAGTGATAAAAAAGTGATGATCATAGGTGGCGGTCCAAACAGAATCGGACAGGGAATTGAGTTTGACTACTGCTGTGTTCATGCCGCATTTGCACTAAAAGATATGGGTGTCAAATCTATCATGTACAACTGCAACCCAGAAACCGTTTCAACCGACTATGATACAAGTGATATACTCTACTTTGAGCCGATAGATTTTGAGAGAGTCAGAACTGTCATCGAGTGTGAGAAACCAGATGGTGTAATTGTCCATTTTGGAGGACAAACACCACTAAAACTCTCATCTGATCTTACAAGAATTGGAGCTAAGATCATTGGTACCAGTGCAGAGGTGATTGATCTAGCAGAAGATAGAG
>QNZU01000012.1 GCA_003978405.1 Sulfurospirillum sp. | reverse complement strand
AAGTTTATGAGAACTTGTGTAATCTGGCAATTTATCAGATTTCTTATCATAAATGTAAAAATGTTACTTGTTGTTAGAAAGAGTCACCACTAACAATACAAAAAGAGGAAGATTTTCTTCCTCTTTTTAACTTCAAAAAATACCTAATAAAGCATTTTTCAAGTGTTGTCTTAGTTATTTATAGGGGTAAATATGGTAAAAGAGATGGTAGTCTATCCTGATGATAGAATCATGGCGACAGGTGATGTAAGAGGATTTGATGAGAGTGTAGGTAAGCTCTTTGATGACATCATAGATACTATGAAAGCCCGCAATCTAGAAGCTCTAAGTGCCATGCAAGTTGCTCATCCATTTAATATGTTTGTCGTAAAAAAAGATGATGAATATCTAGAGTTTGCAAATCCAAGAATTTTACTCAAAAAAGACAAATTTGAAGCTCCCGAGTCAAGTTCATACTATCCTGGCGATCTATCTGTGGTCGTGCCAAGGTATGCGAAGATGAAGATAGTCTATGAAGATAGAAATGGAGAAACTAAATATCTTGATATTGATGGAGATAAAAAATTTGCAGCACTTTTTCAACAGATGATGGACTTTTCACTTGGTGGAACAATGCTAGATAGAGTTGATAAAAAACAAAAAGAACAGTTTTTAAATGCTTTGGAAGGCAAGGGACTAATGCCTGAGGCTGGTGAGGTCTGCCCTACTTTTTCAAAGAAGGATTATTTTGTAAGTTTTGCCGATAAATTACTCTTTTTGATGGGCTTATCTTTATTGGCTCCATTTTTTTTGGCAAAAGATAGTTTAAAAACCATATACAGTGTTGATAAATTTATATTCCCTTCAGTTATACTGCTGATGATAGGATTTTTCATATATGCTTTTTATGAGTCAAAAAAATATAGGCAATGTAGCAGTTGTCAAGTAGGAAACAATATAGGAGTAGTGATAAAAAGGACAGCTCTTGCAACTATTTTGGCAATAGCTGTCTATTTTTTGTATGAAAGCAAACTAGCTTAACTCTTTAGCTTTTATTTTTGATTTGCCTTTTTGTCCCTGAGAAAATTTTATCAAATCTTCGGTACTTCTTATGTCATCAGGAACATTCTTAAAGCACTCTTCAAGCACTTTTGCCGCACTCAAAGCATCAGAATAGGCTCTATGGTGATCTCCTGTATCGATACTTAGATGCTCTCTTAAATAACCAAGACCATGTCGTTGAGCAGTGATAGTCTTTTTAGAGAGGTTTACAGTGCAAAGTTTTCTATTTAGCAATTTATCCTCTCCGATAGTCTCTAATGACTTTGAGATGAAATTATAATCAAATCCAACATTATGAGCAACAAAGACACAATCACCTAAAAACTCTTTGAATCTTTTTAATGTATCTTTCAAAGATGGAGCATTTGCCAGATCAGCCACCTCTATGTTTGTCAGTTTTGTGATGGTGCTTGGTATATAATCAGCATATACATAAGACTCGAATCTATCTAAAACCTTGCCATTTTGGACTTTTACAGCACCAATTTCGATGATCTGATTTTTAACAGGGGAGTTTCCGTTGGTTTCGATATCAACTACACAATAGACTTCATCTTTGTAGCTGTTTTTGTAAGTTTTTAGACATACCTCTTTCTCATCTTCAACGATGGAAAGACCATACTCTTTTAATTTGTCAGTATCAACTTCACAATCAAAATGGGATTTTAGTCTGTTGAGACAACCTCTATACTCCTCTTTTGGTAAAGGACCGTTTTCAAGCTTATTTATTAATGAGTCAAATCGTATCAAGATTTACAGCCTTCATAAAATTTTCTATCTTCATTTTATCTTTTTTGCCTTTAGATTTCTCTACACCACTGCTTAGATCAACCCCATAAAAGCCAAATTTATGTAACTCTTGGACATTTTTTTCATCTATGCCACCTGCAATGATAATCTTAGAGCAGTCAATCCCCTCAAACCACTCCAAAGGAAGCCTCTTCCCCTCTCCTCCATAGCTTTGGACAAATGCATCAACAAAGCGATACTCATCTTTATGTTTTAAAAGATCATCTCTTGTTTTTGCACGAACTACTTTTATATATGGAGTTTTTAACTGCTTATAAAAATCACTATCTGCTTCAAAGTGAATTTGGGCTAGTGAAATTTGTGAAATTTGAGCTATCTCATCAAGCTCTTTTTCGTCTGTATTGACAAACAACCCTACCCTCTCAACAAAAGGAGGAAGTTGCTCAATAATTTTTCTTGCACTAAGAGGAGAGATATAACGGGGCGATTTCTCATAAAAGACAAAGCCCAAAGCATCTACACCGTTTTGCACACACACTAACGCATCCTCAAGGTTGGTGATGCCACAGATTTTTACTCTCATCAAACTTTCAGACTCTTTATTGCTTTTGCATAATTATCACTGCCATAGACATAACTTCCCGCAACCACTACATCAACACCGGCACTTTTTAAATCATTGATATTTTGATTACTCACTCCCCCATCAACCTCGATGAGTGTATTGGTACCACTTTTTTCTATCAAATCTTTTAATCTTTTTGCTTTTTCTAAAACATTTGGGATAAATTTCTGTCCTCCAAAACCTGGATTAACACTCATTAGTAAAACCATATCCAAATCATCGATAATATACTCTAAATCCTCCAAGCCTCTGTGAGGATTTAAAACAACAGCAGGAGATATGCCATAAGCTTTTATCTTTTGGATAAGCCTATGAACATGCTTCTCCTCCTCTATATGAAAAGAGATATATTTTGGCTTGAGTGGAGCAAACAGATCAACAAAAAATGAATTATTCTCAACCATCAAGTGAATATCAAGAGGTTTGCTTGAAGCTTTTGCTACTGCTTCAACTACAACTGGGCCAATTGTGAGATTTGGTACAAAGTGTCCATCCATCACATCTACATGAACCAGATCACATCCGGCTTTACATATCGCATCTACCTCTTCAGCCAATCTTCCAAAATCGGCTGAGAGAATACTTGGGGCTACTAACACAATATTTATCCTTGCACTTTTAATAGAGACTTTTTTATTTAGGTTGCGTCACAATTTGATCCGATGGGTCAAAACTTTAGCTTTGGGGTACCCACCGTGAGCAACTCTTGTGTAAGAAAACTAAATAAAAAAGTCTCTTACGATTATATCAAAGTTACATTGAAGCCATATTCATAGAGAATATCGGCAACAACATAGCAATGACAATAAATCCTATCGTAGCTCCTACAAAGAGTATAAGCATTGGCTCCATCAATGAAAGAAGCACATTTATTTTGTTTTGATTCTCACTAAAATATAGATCAGCCAAATTCTCCATCACAAGTGCTACCTCACTTGTCTCCTCTCCAAGAGCAATTGCTTGAATAAAAGATTTGTCAACATGTTTTCCATGTTTTGCCAATGATGAAGAAAACTTCTTACCCTCCACGACATCACGACTAGCACTCTCAAACTCCTCTCTCATCACATCATTATCCAAAATATTACTTGCCAATTTAACAGCATGGACAAATGTCACACCAGATCTTGACAAAACAGAAGTGATATACGAAAATCTCGCCAATTCAAATGTTCTAATGATCTTTCCAAATAGAGGAGTTCTAAGCATAAATGAGTGAACACCATATTTAAATTTTGGACTCTTTTTCATAAAATATCCAAACAAAAAGACAACCACACCCAAAGTTATAAGTATATGAAGCCAATAAGCCCCCAAAAAATCACCTGCTCCTATGACAATCTTCGTCACAGTAGGAAGCTCCTGTTTTAACTGATCAAACATAGAAGTGATCTTTGGTACCACAGTAGTCAACATAAAAGCAACCATAAAGATAGAGATGACCACGATTACCATAGGATAAATTAGAGCCTGTTTTACCTGACCTGCTACTTTATCCTGCTCTTCTACAAATCTTGCCATCTCAAACAAAACTTCACTCAAAGCCCCACTCTCTTCAGCTACTTTGATTGACTGCTTATAAAATGAAGGAAGAGATATGATATGTTGAGAATCAAGTGCGGCATAAAAGCTGTTACCCTCATTCATACTAGTCTCTAAAGAATTTAGAAAATCTGCCATTACCGGATCATCTTCATATTGGGATTTTGCAAGTTTGATTACATTTACTATAGGTATCCCTGATCTTAGATAAATCGCAAGATTTTTTGAAAATTGGGCAAGGTGTTTGGAGCTAAGTTTATGGCTTCTTTTGAAAGATATCTTATTTAAAAAACTCTCACTACTTTCTGTGATACTCTCATATATGATACCTTTTGATTTTAGCTTCCTTTTTGCCTCATTTTCATCATTTGCTTCAATTCTAGCTTTGACTCTTTTTCCGTGGGAGTCATATCCGACATACTTAAATATCATCTAATCTTTAAGCCCCACACGAATAACCTCTTTGAGAGATGTCTCACCATCAAGCAAAAGTTCAAGAAGCTTCTCAGATATAGTTCTCATACCCTTTTGCTTCATCTTCTCTCTGATCTCAAAATCGGTCATTTTATTTTTTAGCATCATCTTTACATCATCATCCATAATCAAAAGCTCACCCACCGCATGTCTGCCGGAAAATCCCGTAAAGTTACACTCTTTACAACCTTTTTCTTTGTAAATTTTTGCACCTTTTGGGGCATTAAACTCAGTAGCTATATCTTCAGGAAGTCTATCCTCTTCTTTACATTTTGGACACAATTTTCTAACAAGCCTTTGAGCCAAAACACCAAGCAAAGATGATGTGATCAAAAAGTCATCAATCCCCATCTCCACAAGCCTGGTAATAGCAGCTGCAGCATTGTTTGTATGCAAAGTTGAGAGCATTAAGTGACCAGTAAGAGCAGCTTGAATAGCGATCTCCGCCGTCTCTTTATCTCTAATTTCACCCACCATAACGATATCTGGATCTTGTCTTAGTATTGATCTAAGTCCTGAAGAGAAAGTTAGACCAGTTTTTGTATTTACTTGAATCTGGTTGATATTATCAGCCTTGTATTCTACCGGATCTTCAACTGTAATGATGTTTTTATCAGGAGTTGCGACAAGTTGCAAAAAGGTGTGTAGAGTAGTTGATTTACCACTTCCAGTTGGACCAGTTACCAAGATCATACCGTGAGCATGATCCAAAAGAGTCTTAAAGTGTTTTGTCAAATCCTCTTTAAATCCCAAGTTTTCAAGTGTAGGTATATGAGATGACTCCATCAAAATCCTCATTACCACTCTCTCTCCGTAGTATGTAGGAAGAACAGAAACCCTAATATCGAGTCCTTTTCCGGCAATTTTTACTTGAGTTCTACCATCTTGAGGAACCCTCTTCTCAGAGATATCAAGATTTGAGATAACTTTTATTCTTGAGACAACCAAAGCGATGATATTTTTATCAAGATCAACATGCTTAATCAAAACACCATCTATCCTAAATCTCACGACCCCTCTAAATTCATGCATCTCTATATGGATATCACTTGCACCTTTTTTGATAGCTTGATAGAAGAGTGAATTGACAAACTTAATAATGGGAGCCGACTCTTCACTTGTGAGAATATCAGAGCTGGTTTGTAAAAATTCAGCTAGTGAAATATCTTCCTCAAGAAGCTCTCCCTCGCTCTCTTCATTGATGGTTGAGGAGAGTTCATTGTCGGTTTTGATCTCCAAAAATCGGTGATACAATCTGTCATAAGAATCTTTATCTAGTATAGCTATCGGAAAATCAAGATCTATTTTACTTAGATAGTTGAAACTGTCACTTAAATGCTCTTTATCTACAATAGTGTAAATCTCATCCTTGATCTTTGTAAAAAGGAGATGATTTTTAACTGCTAAGTCTATATCAACACCATCAATTAGTTCAGGATATAGATCTAAATCAAAAAACTCAGGTAAATTTCCAAAACCCATCAATCTGCCCCTAACGGTATCTCTTCTCGCTTCACCTCTATGCCACTGGTATCATAATAGACATTATACTCCCTGCCATACTCATCCACTTCAAACTCTTTTCTTAGAGCATTACAATCATCTGTATTCTCTACCGTATTCTCTACTTGATATGTATTGGTTTGTATATACTCTTCTGGCTGAACCTCTTCAAACTTTTTACCACTCTTTATATCTCTATCAAATTTCAAAGCCAACTCTCTCTCAAGCCCTGATAATGCTGATAAATCCTCTCTAAGTTTGGATAGATCCTCACTTCTTTTTACGATATATGGAGTAAGCATAATTACAAGAGTCTTTTTGTCATACGAATCAGAATTGTTTCTAAATGGAATACCAAGAATAGGTATTCTTCCAAGAAGCGGTATTCTTGAACTACTCTCATCTGTTTTATCTTTGGTAAGACCACCGATAATTACCGTTTCTCCGTTTGTTACAATTGAGCTTGTCGTTACCTCTCTTTTTGTAGTTGTCGGTTGAGCTGTATTTTGTTTTGTATTTTTCTCTACATCTTCACTTTTAACTGTTACATCCAAAGAGACTTTATTATCTGCAGAAATTCTAGGCTTGACTTTTAGAGTTAAACCGATATCTTCTCTTTTGTAGTTATTAATAGGCACGGCCGTAATAGAACTAGCCTGTGAACTTTGAGTCAAGATTGACTCTGTTTGACCGACATAGATTGTTGATTCTTTATTGTTGATACATAAAATCGACGGTTGAGAGAGTATTTTTGTTACACCGTTTGCATCAAGCAGATCGATAGTAATTCCTGTAGCCAAAGCCTTTTTCAGTTTTGGCAACTCCAAATTTGCAAGTGTTTTAACAGTACTTAATGGTGAAAGAGAACCATTTAAGAGTTTCATACCAATTCCATAAAGACCACTTCCACTAGAAATTCCAGCCAATACCTCATATTTTGCACCAAGTGCTTTAGCCTTTTTCTCACTGATCTCTAAAATCTTTGCAACTACATAGACTTGTTGTCTTTCAACATCCAAAGACTCCACTACACTTCTAATCTCTCTTAGTTCACTTTGAGTTGCATAGACAATTATTGCATTTAGCTCTGCATCAACAGTAACTGTAGGCTTATCCTCTCCTCCGATAATCGAAGGCTTGATCTTTTCAGTCTTTACAATTGGAGGAAGTCTTCTTCCATTTTTACTCTTTTGAGGAATATGAGTAGTAACTGTCTTCTCTTCAGCACTCTTGGCTTTTGCAAATGATTTATCAGAGAGCAGTTTTTCCAAAGTTTTAACAATCTCAGTAGCATCAGCATTTTTAATATAGATAATATCCATCTTTTTATCGACTGTATCATCTGAGCTGTCCATTCTTCTGATATATGGTGTAATCTGAGCAATATTTTCAGGATTTCCAATAAGAACGATTGAATTACTAGCATCATCAGAAAAAACGGTAACTTTTTGAGTCTGAATACGATTATCAAACATCGCATTAACAAGCTGTCTTGCTTTAGGATAGACACTTTTTGCTTGAGCATTCTCAAGAGTGATAAATGCAACTTTGTTATTTCTATCTTGATCTAGTTTATCTATGATATTTTTGATAGTTTTGATATTCTCCGGATAATCGGTAACTACAATGGAGTTGTTTTCATTTGAAAGAGATATCTTCCCATATCTTGAGAGAAGAAAGTTTACCTGTCTTAGTATTGTTCTCACATTTAGATTGCGAATTGGTATAATGACTGTTTCAACCTCTCCTATTTGACTCTGTCCATACATAGGAGGTGCAGATTTTGAAGCATCAGAGCTTTTTATCACCTTTATAAATCCCATACCGGTATCTCTTAAAGTATAACCCTTTGATGCCAAAATATTTTTAAGCAGATCAAATACATGATACTTTTTTATCGGTTTGACTGATATATAATCAACAGTACCGGTTACCTTTTACCGGTTATTTTAGCAACCATCTTAATAAAATCAGCAATTTTTAGATTTTTAAAATTGATATTAACCTCATCTCTATTTGTCTCTTTAAAACTACTATCATCAGCCATTATATGCGAGAAAATTGCTGTTGATAACACAATAGACAAGACTACTTTTTTCATAAACACCCCTTAATTTACACTAAAGTCAAGTTCAACTTCACTACCGCCTCTTTCAACGGTAAGTGAAAGTGAATCAAGAGTATCAGCATTTGTATAATATCTCATAACATCACCCAAACTTCTAATCTCTTCACCATTAATCGCTTTTATCAAATCTCCAGATTTCAATCCAGCTTTGTCAAAAAAGCTACCTCTTTTAACATAATTTACTCTAAAGCCATTAAGTTCTCCATTTTTCCTGATCTCTTGTATTCTTATATTTTTCCAGATCTTATCCGGATTTTTTATGTAACTGTTCATATCATCACGAGTGATTGAAACAGGTTGAGCATTTTCAGAAGAGCTCTCAGATGTATCATTACTTGTATGTGGAGAATATGAATCTTTTTGATTTTTTTGCTCTTCATCATCCAATAGCACATAGTAGTTCTTACCACCTTTGTTAAAGACCACCTTTCTTTCACCTACTCTGTTAAGCTCATATCCTCTAAATTTCTCACCGATATAGATAAATTTACTTTCACCCTTATCTTCGATGATGATAAAACTGGCATCTCCACCAAGGTATGTCCCTTTTAGCTTGATATCATCAAGCCTCTCACCATCATCCTCATCAACTTTTACAGTTGGAATATCTAGTTTATTTCCAATAATCTTATTTGCCAAATCAAGTCTGTAATGATAACCATACTTGTCATTGGTACCAATCTGACTTGCTTCCCCCTTGGAGAGAAAAAAAAGAGCTCCACTCCAAAGTAGTTTTGCCAATACCAAAGGAAGCCCTATATAGAGGATAAAAGTATTAAACTTTTGACTAAAACTTTGATTCATAAATTAGCCCCTCCTTGCTCTTTTTAAAGTAATCTCTGGCAACTTGAGACCTTTCAAATCGTCTTGTTGGCTGCAATAGAATATGAACACTTCTTTTTAAAAGATCAACTTCACCACTAAGAGAACCAAAATCTCCACTTGCCTCAATATTCAAACTCTTATAGTGCAAGATTGAATGAGAAATTTTTGCTTCATCAATTTTAAAATTCAGTATACTTTGTAGACCCTTTGCCATAGTGATATCTTTAGCTTCAATGACATTGTAAACAAGCCACGGCTTTATATCTATCTCTTTGGCTTTGACTGATTCTATCTTGTCATAAAATACTGTTGCATCTTTTAGTACCAAATCAATCCACCTATCTTTGATACTATCTACTACTATCTCTACATGCTCCTTTTTTAATAACTCTTCAAGAGTATAAAAGAGATTGACTTTTGGCATAAACAGTACCACTGCAACTAAAAATGAGACGATTGCTATCAAAATCTTTTTCATTTTGCAATCTCCAGTTTTAGATTGGCATTTTGAGCCGACACTCTTTTAATATCGATACTTTTTAATCTCAAACTAGAGTTTTCAATCCTTCTTAGTATCGAATAGAGTGCAGTGGATGAGAGATTTTCAAAACTAATCACTCGGCTGTTTGCCTTTTTTATATCACTAGCAATTGGAGAGATTCTCTGAAGTGATGATATAACTCTTTGATCTTCATCTTTTCCAAATTTTCTTTTTAGTTTTGACAGGACTTTAGCCTCTTGCTCAAACTTTGATATATCTTTTATGCTTTGAATATACTCCTCTTTTGCATTTTTTGACAGACTATAAAGGACTGCTAAAACGACAAATACAGCTAATATCAATAGCAATGAATCCCTTCTACTCATAGAGAAATCCTTAAGTTAAGTTCACTGTTATCCATGCTACTACTGATAATTTTTGCAAACTTTTTGATTTTGTTTTTGATCTCACTCTCTCTTTTTGGATCAAGAATATGAACTTTAAGATCCAACCCTTTGGCATTTGCTGTGATATCTTGAAAATATTCGCCATCTTTTAAGTCGATTTTTGAGATAGCATACAATAGCTCTCTTATAGATTTTTGAGAGGCAAACTTTTTGCTTAGGGATTTTTTGATACTTCTTAGCTGTATCATAGTTGATGGCAATTTGTTATCTTTAATAATCTGTGCTTTTTTAAGCTCCAATTTTTTGATACCGCTTTTATAGTTGATATATTCAAGCAAAAATGAAGTCCCAAGAAGCATACTGACTAATAAAAATAAAATCACATTTTTTCTATTAAAAAGCTCATTGCTGTTTGCCGATAGTTTTATTTTATATCTGCCTGGTTCTATATTATCCAGATACTGAGCGACACTCTTTTGTGTATCAACACATGCTCTTGGTACTTGAATGATAATAGAATCAACACTGCTTAATGCTGCTTTGTCATTGATGGCAGTACACTCTTTTATATGATTTAGCACATCTTGTGCAAAATATATATCTTTTATACTGTTTTTAGCAGGAAATATTCTTTTTAGTTCATCTAATATGGCAGACTTATCATATGCGATAATGATAAACTCATCGCCATCTTTTCTAACCTCGTAACTGTAGTTTCCATCCGGCAGTGACCCTTCATATATTGAAGCAGCCAGTTTTTTTGCCCCAGAGATAGATTTTACCGGCAATTTTGCCTTCTTTACCCAATAAAACTGCGGAGACAATATAATATTGTATCTATCACCCCTTAGAAACTTATCACCCTTTGTAACAAAAGTGAATTTCTTTGGAGATTTACTAAAAGCTTTTGTCAATGTTGCTAATCCTCTTACTATTTACTTCATAATCAAATGATACAGATAAAAATCTGTCTTGTAAATCTAAATCTATTTTACATCTTACTAAATATTTGCTTTTATTAGAATATTGTGAAATATTATATATTTTTTTTAATTTTTTCATAGAGCTAGAATTTGTCTCTTTACATAAATCCATCTCTTCATTCAAGCTCATTTCATCCTCAAGAATAAGCGAAAATGTATCTAATGAGCCCTCTTGAGAACAATCAAGCAAACCATATTTTTTTATATCTCCAAAATAGAAGTATTTTTCAAATTCATCTTTATTGATTTTATAGATATTTGCATCTTTTATCGCTTTATAGTAGTTGTCTTCAATCTTTTTGACTGTTTTAAAATCATATATCTTGCCCTGTCTAAAATCAAAATCTTCATTTGCAATCTCACTATAGCTTCCTCTTTCCACATCATCCAAATCAATCGTATCAAGCATCATATTGATAAACAATCCAGAATCACTAAGTTCAAACTTGGATAAAAATTTCTCAAATGCTCTAAGATAATATATTGCAGCCTCTTTTTTTGAACTGTTGTTATCGCTTTTGGCTATCGTATCTAACATATAGTTGATATTTAGTTTATCCATCAAAGACTTTGAAGAGAAACCTACTCCCAGACCACTTTTTTGTGTAGGCATTGCAGGAAAGTCAATAGATAGCAAAATATCAAGCTTGTCTGAAGAGTTTATATCAAACTTTTTGACCATATTGGAGAAATCTTCATATATAATGTTAAACTGATTTCTTTGATTCAGATATGCGACTCGATCAAATCTCTCATTGGTAATATTTAAAAACCACAATATCAAGGCTGTGATAACTGCAATAAATCCCAGTGTCATCAGTAAAACTATACCTTTTTTCATAACAATCCTATTTTCATTAGCTTTACATAAACCTAGATAAAGTTTAATAATGTAAAATATTTTATTAAATTAAGACTTAAAGGATAGACATTGAAAAAAGCTTTCTCGCTTATTGAAATAATGATTGTTATCATAATCATCGGACTACTTGCAGGATTGGTACTACCAAATCTACTGGGACAAGGAGAACAGGCAAAAAGAAAACTCGTTTGTATACAAATGCACTCAATTGCAGATGCTCTTAAGAGCTTTAAGATACAAAATGGAACTTACCCTACAACTGAAGAGGGGCTTGATGCACTTGTCTCTAACCCTGATCCGGAGAAATACAAAAGTTTTCCTGATGGCGGATTTTTGGATAAGAAAAAGCCTCTTGATCCTTGGAAAAATCCATATATCTACACAAATGATGAGGGAGAGATAGATATCATTAGTCTTGGAGCTGACGGTAAAGAGGGTGGTGCAAAAGAAAACGCTGATATATCGCTTTCAAGTTGTGATCAAGGTAAGTAGATTTTCATCTACTTACTCTTTGTTAATAAAATCTATATGACAAAGCTATAGATAGTCCACTTTGAGAGTGCTTAACCGTTGAATCTCCAGTTATTAAAGCTCCTGTGTTATGATCCACACCTACTATTGTCTTCATAGTTGTTTCACTCTCTGGAGCATAAACATAGGCAAAATCAACACCAAAGTTTTTTGATATTTCATACCCTCCACCAATAGTATAGTGATCTTCTACAGTTGCCGGGAAACCTAGTAGATTAAATAGATTCAAAGCATTACCTCCGGCATACTGGTATTGTCCTGGTGGAATTTGACCTGGACCACTCTGTTTCTCTTGGATTGGATTGTCTGCATGGTTATATCCTAGTCTAAACTTCCAGCAACCTTGATCATACTGATATCCAAGAGCAATTACATCTTGGTCGTCCCAACCAAACTGCTTGTAACCTTTGGCATCTGACCAGTAAATTTGTTTGTAATCAAGTGCAAAAGTGTTGTTTAAATACTCATACGATATACCAACACCTGCTTCTGCTGGTTGTTCTAAATGATCTCCCATGGCTTGAGGGAAGATTCCAGCATCTACAAATGGTTGTGTTGCACGAGAGAGTTGATGTTTATATTCCATATCGATTTTTGTTTTATAAACTGCTCCCATCTTGAAGCCGTTTGAAAAATCATAATAGGCTCCAACATTTGCTCCAAATCCCAAATCTTGTGCAACTCCATCACCTACATTGTTTCCTTGCATATCTTGATAGTTGATATCAAGTGATCCATACTGCACTAACGGAGTAACAGCAATACCAAAATTTGCCTCTGTATAAGCAAGTGAGACACCAAACTGCATCAACTGCAA
>QNZU01000099.1 GCA_003978405.1 Sulfurospirillum sp. | reverse complement strand
GAGTTAAACTCTGTTTTAAATGTAAATAATATAGCTCAAATTGCAGATTTTGATTCAGATGGTGATAGCACAAAAGAGCCAAACAGTTTCACATCTCTTATTTGGTCATCTGAGCCAAATACTGGTTTGTATTTTGAGTATCATGCGGATACAAAAACAATTATACCTAGAAAATATGAAGATGCCAATGAGGCTGATGCATACTATTACACTTGTGTGCCAAAATAGTAATAATATATAGTAGTTAAATCTTTGATTTGACTACTATCTTAGAAGGCTCAAAAAGTTCGGTAGCTTTTTTGACAAAAGGGTCTTCTAAGATATTTTCAACCTCTTTGCTCTTTTGATTTATCACCTGAGATTCGACACATGAGCTTGGCTGAGAATCTATTTGGGTGGGTGACTCCTTTTGTATTGTTGATTCTTGGGAAGCCTCTTTTTTTACTTTTAAAACTACATCTATACCATAGATATCTTTTGTTAGATTTTTGATGATAGAGTAGTGATCTCTTAAGAGTTTTTGGCACTCATTTTGTGCAGATGAGGATAGAGTCAATATATTCTCTTCAAATTCTATAAATTTTACATTTGACTCAAAACACTCACCAAGTTCATAGTTTCTGTTGTAGATAGATTGGATAAGCTTTTCAAAATGGTTTTGAGAACTTACAGGTGGCTGTAAATTTTCTTGAGTCTCTTTTTGGGGTTCTTGAATATTTTTTTCATTTTGACTTGCTTTTGATGGGCTTGGAGTTAGTTTGAGGTTTGACTCCATTGAGAGTATTGCCTCTTGGACTTCTTGAATTTTATTTGCTTCGACCATCTTGAAAAATAACAACATCAAAGTAAAAGAGCTATCCGCATTTAGATAAAGCTGTGATTTTGATTCGGCCAAAAGTCTAAAAAATCTATCTGCCAAAAGCATTGTAACTCTTGCATCATCTTCAAAAAATAGATTCTTTAGATATGAAATCATCTCATCGATAACGACCTCTGCTTCATAGGCTTCAAGCTCTTTGATGATATTTAACAACTCCTTTTTGTCTGAGAGAATAATCGCATTGAAGATCTGCTCAATCACCTTTGTATCCAAAAGTCCAAGCATTGATGCCACACTTTTTGCATCGACATATTTTTTAGAGTATATAATAGCTTGGTCCAAAAGTGTAAGAGTATCTCTTAAAGAGCCATTTCCTGCCCTTGCTAGGATAGAAAGAGCATCTTTTTCATACTCAATACCTTCCAAATCCAATATAAATGCCAAATGTTTGATGATTTGGCTCTGGGCAATTTTCCTAAATCTAAAGTGTTGGGTTCTTGATAGGATCGTTGCCGGGAGTTTTAAAGGATCGGTAGTTGCAAGGATAAACTTTACAAAATCAGGCGGCTCTTCAAGTGTTTTTAAAAGAGCATTAAAAGCCTCTTTTGTGAGCATATGAACCTCATCGATGATAAATATCTTAAATCTTGCAATATTTGGTTTATATTTTGTCTGCTCAATAAGATCTCTAATATCATCAATCTTTCTACTACTTGCCGCGTCCATCTCGATGATATCTATATGTCTGTTTTGATTTGCAAGTTTACAGTTTTCGCACTCTTCACAAGGTTTTGAGCTAGGACCATTTTCGCACAGAAGTGCTTTGGCAAATATCCTTGCTGTTGAAGTCTTTCCGCTTCCTCTTAGACCCGAAAAGAGATATGCATGAGAGAGTCTGTTTTGATCCAGAGCATGAGTCAATGTCTGGGTAATGCTCTCTTGACCTATCAGTTTGTCAAAGGATGAAGGACGATATTTTAAGGCTAAAACTTCGGACATAATACTCCTTTTTCTTTAGTATATCAAAGCCAAACTTTTGCTATCTTTTTTAGATGGTCTGGATTTTCACTAGCAAATAGTTTAAGATCACAATTATCATATCTTTTTTTGATTTTATACTTATTTTCCAAATACTCAACTATCGCTTCACCTGAGTGAATCAGTTTAGAGTTTGGAAAATAGCTTGAAATAGCATTTTGTAGGAGTGGAAAGTGGGTGCAACCCAAAATGATAAAATCGGGATTTTTAATATCTTTAAAGTAGTGTCTCATAGCAGCCTCAAGTATCTCTCCCTCAAAAATCTCCTCCTCTACCAAAGGAACAAAGAGTGATGTTGCAATACTTTTTATATTGAAAAAGCCCTCATTTTTCAATAATCTTTCATACTTTTGACTTCTAACTGTCGCATTGGTACCAAGTATTAAAATGGAAGCATTTTTATTTGGAGTATGAAGCTCAAGAGCTTTTACTCCAGGCTCAATGACTCCACAAATAGGGATAGATGAAGCCTCTTTTAACTCCTCAATTGCATAAGCTGAAACAGAATTACAAGCAGTTATGACCATATCAACATCAAAATTTTTAAAAAACTCCAATGCTTCAAGAGAGTATCTGATGATAGTATTGGAGTCTTTGATTCCATATGGCACCCTAGCAGTATCACCAAAATATACAATCTCACTAAAGAGCTTATGCTCTAAAAGAGACTTGACTACACTAAGTCCTCCGACACCACTGTCAAAGACACCAACCCTTTTTATCACCTCTTTTAAGAGCCCTCATTCATAATCGATAAAAACTCATCATTGCTTTTTGTATTTTTTAGTTTGGAGTATAGGAATTTAAGAGCTTCAATATCATCCATCTGACTCATCGCAGTTCTTAATGCCCAAATCTTTTGAAGTTCATCATCACTAAGTAAAAGCTCCTCTTTTCTGGTACCAGATTTTAAGATACTAATAGCTGGATAGATTCTTCTGTTTGAGAGATTTCTATCAAGAACGGTTTCACTGTTTCCTGTTCCCTTAAACTCCTCAAAAATCACCTCATCCATCCTACTTCCAGTCTCAATCAGTGCAGTTGAGATAATCGTGAGACTTCCTCCATTTTCGATATTTCTTGCTGCACCAAAAAACCTCTTTGGTTTATGAAGAGCGTTGGCATCCACACCTCCACTTAGGACCTTCCCGCTTGAAGGAGTAACAGTATTGTAAGCCCTTGCCAATCTTGTGATAGAATCAAGCAGTATCACAACATCTTTACCCATCTCTACCAATCTCTTGGCTCTCTCAATCACAAGTTCAGCTACTCTGACATGATTTACCGCAGGAAGATCAAATGTGGAGCTATAGACTTCACCTTGAACACTTCTTTGCATATCCGTTACCTCTTCAGGTCTCTCATCAACAAGTAGAACCATCAACTCAACTTCAGGATGGTTCTTTGCTACACCGTGAGCTAACTCTTTTAGAAGCTCAGTTTTACCGGTTCTTGGAGGAGCTACTATCAAGCCCCTTTGCCCTTTTCCAATAGGAGCAAAAAGGTCCAAAACTCGTCCGGTTAATTTTTCTGGTTGGTACTCAAGCTTTAGTCTCTCTTGTGGATAAAGAGGAGTGAGGTTTTCAAAGAGTGGACGATTTTTTATCTCACTCAAAGGCAGATAGTTAATAGCTTCGATTTTAAGTAGAGCACAATACTTCTCTTGATCTTTTGGAGGACGAACCTGACCTGTGACAATATCACCGTTTCTTAGAGCAAACTTTCTAATTTGTGTAGCTGAAACATAAGAGTCTTGAGAGCTATCAGAGAAGTTTAGATCAATACCTCTTAAAAATCCATAGCCATCATTTGCGATCTCCAAAATACCGGTAAAGAGGATATATCCCCCTTGAGTTACCTGAGATTTTAGTATCTCAAAGATAAGATCTTGTCTTTTAAACTGGTGAGGATTTTCGACATTTAGTTTAAGACCGATCTCGATTAACTCTTCGACACTCTTTTGTCTAAGTTCATCGATCTGGTATCCGCTTACAGGAACATGTGTTCTTGATTTTCCGTTTTTGTTACTCTGTCTTTTTGCATTGGTATTTGTATTGTTAGATTTTTCCATCTTGCCTTCTTGTGGGTTTTTGTAGATTAAATTAGAAGTAATTTTGATATGATGATTATATAAAAAAATAGTTTAAATGTCAAATTTTAATATTGCTCCATAAACTATTGCACTGCTTAAACCTGCAAAAAGACCCGCAACTATATCATCTCCCATCACTCCTAGACCTCCATTTACATTTTTATCAATTCTGCCTATAATTGAGGGTTTTAAAATATCAAATAGACGAAAAAAGATGATACTTAAAACTATTTGACTCCAACTGGTACCACTGATGATAAAAGCTATCCAAACTCCTACAACTTCATCTATAACAATATAGCTTGAATCGTGTATTCCACTCTCTTTCTCTTCTAAATCGATCTCTTTAACAGCTACTATGGTAATTAACACCGATAGTAGTACCAATGTGGAAACAGGAGCGATTTTCAAGATAGCAATTCCTAGCAAAGCTCCAGCTAATGTGCCAAATGTTCCTGGAGCAAACGGAGCCAATCCACTGTAAAAAAATGTCAAAAAGATTTTTCTCATGTCAAAGATACCGTTTGGTGTAGTTTCATGATCTCAAGATAAATCTTCTCATCATCAAGCTCTTCTATCAAGCCGTCATTTGGAAAGTAGTTGTTATATTTTTTTATCAAATCATCAAAGCGGTTTGGAAACAGGGTGCTTAGATATATCGCAGAGATCTCTTTTCTCACCAAAACAGCAGGTGGTAACAAACCAACCTTTAGTAAGCCTTGCAGGAAACCTGCTTGATACTTGATATGGTGGTGAGTTCCGTGTGGACAGGTTTTGGTACTAACTAGAGTTCTGCACTCATTACAATAGACATACTCGCTTCTAATGAGGATATCAGGGTGCTCCTCTTTGAACTTTTCATAATATGTATGTATTCCTCTTTTATCGTAGTATGTTCCAATACCTGAGTGGTTTTCACCGATGATTAATTTGTCACATCCAAAATTTTTAACTGCTATTGAGTCTAGGATAATATTGTTATATCCAGCAAATATATAGGTATTTTCAAAAGGAACTATCAAGACTCTGCTTTTTGGAAGGTAGTTTTGGATGTAAAACTCCAATCCTTTGTATCTAAGATCATAACTAAACAGATCCTCTTTATACTGCTTTTGCAAAAACAAAACTACAAGATCATTCTCTCCCAAGGCACTTCTTATCATCCTCTCATGTGCTCTGTGTAGTGGTTTTGCATTTAACATCATTGCAGCTGTGCTTGTGGCTTCAATCTCTTTTTGAGCCTCTTTGATTTGTGTTTTTACCTCTTTTATATTAGGATACTCTACTTCAAACTCTCCATATATCGCTAAATCACCCAACCTCTTTAGAATATCTTTGACTCCTGGATGATTCTCATCTGACGTTGAGAAGATGAGCTCTATTCGTTTTTTACGATCTATTGGAAAAACCTCTTGGGCTATGATAAAACCTCTGTTTTTACCATCTACGATCAAGTTAAGCTTATCACCTTTTTTTGCATTTTTAAGAGTCTGGGCATTTCTTCTTCCACTTGGTGCTAAAAGAAGAGAAAAAGGGAAAAATCTATCTTTGTATTTTTGGGTACTATCAACGATTTGTGCGGTTTTTTGATCCATCAGGGAAGTTACGGGGGAGAAGATTCCCTCCTGTATCATAGCAAGTGTGGCTAATGCCTCTTTGTCGATATATAAAGCACTATTTCTTTTTGCTGATGCCATACCTTTTTCGTTTCTCCCACAAGCTCTTTCTTGATATTCCTAACTTTTTAGAGAGCTCAGTGTCTGGAAACTTGCTTTGATATTTTGTGATGATATATTTGACATAGTTCTCAATCGAGAGAATCTCTCCTTTTTCAAATACACCCTCATCATTTTTAACTTCCATCACTTCCATACTCTCAATGCTCTCAGAAAGATCAGTTGTGGATAGTATAGCCCTTTTATTCTCAATAGCTGCTAAAACTTTGGTTTTTTGAGAGTTTTTGATATTTTGAAAATTGATAATATAGATGAGTTCATCATCACTGATTTTACTAATCTGCTCAAGGGCATCATTATCTTCAAGAGAAATAAATACAAAAGACTCATTGAAGTTTTTGGCATACTCAAATACTATAGCATCTGCAACTTTTTGATAGTTTACTTTTAGAAGAAGTGGGAATTTTGTATTGTTTGTGATTGTGTGGGAGCTATCTTTTTTTAGGACATGTTCTATATAGCTTTTGTAAGTCTCATTCTCTTTCTTGTATGAGATATAGTCGTGCAAATGGTTTAGTTTTCTTGTAAGCTCTTCTATCATAAACGGCTTTAGAATATAGTCGTCTGCCCCTGCTTGAAGAGGTTTTGTAACTGTATCGTTACTGATATATGAAACCATTAATATAATGATGGCATTTTTATACTTCTCTATAAGAGGGTATATATTTTGTCCAGCCAAATTTGTTGAGAGTAGTACCGCATCATAGGTATTTAGTTTCATTGCATCTTTAACTGTTGCGGCACTCTCGCATACATGTCCCATTTCACCCAGTTTGTTTGAAATGCTTTGAGATAGATATATCTCATTCTCTACTATTAAAATCTTCATTTCCACTTCCCCAATCAAAATATTTTAAAGAGCTTACAGCCAAAACTGCAACTCCCTCTTTTCGACCTATAAAGCCGAGTTTCTCAGTGGTGGTTGCTTTGATATTGCAAAAGATCGGCTCAATTTCTAAAATCGTCGATATCACACTTCTCATCTTATCCTTATATGGAGAGATTTTTGGATACTCAGCCATAATGGTTATATCGATATTGACAATTTCATAGCCTACATTTTTAATAAACTTTGCTACATCTTTTAACAAATCTTTTGAATCTATATCCTTATAAGCCAAATCATTATCAGGATACAGTTCACCTATATCTCCATGACCGATTGCACCTAAAAGTGAATCTATCAGTGCATGGATTGCAACATCACCATCTGAATGTGCTTTAAAACCGATATTTGAATCAATTTCAACTCCGCAAAGAACCATTTTTTTCCCCTCACAAAAGGGGTGAACATCGAATCCCTGCCCGATAAATTGGTGCTTTGATGGAGCTTTTAAACACTTCAACATTGTTAAATCGTCATATTGAGTTATTTTTTTAGCACTTTGTGAACCTTTTAGATAAAAAATAGATCCACCTATATTTTTGATTGCCGATGAGTCGTCTGTAAAATCCTCTTTTTGCTCTAAAGCTCTTTTTAATATCACACTATTTGAGAGTTGTGGTGTCTGAATTAATTTGACATTTTCTCTTTCAATGGTACTGCTTTCATATACAACTGTATCACTTACACTAAGATATGGGACTATAATATCAGCTTTGTCAATTGAAGATATCATATCTAGTACCACATCTTTTTGGATACATGCCCTTGCGATGTCACTAACCATTACACTCCTGCTATTAATCAATTTCAATCCATTTTTCATAGACTCTTGTCTGCTCTCTCCTCCTGCCACAAACTCAAACTGATCACTGAATTTTCTCATATATGATAACTCTTTGCTTGAAGCTACTATGACAATTTTCTTAAAATCGTAGATACTCTTAAATCTCTTTGCGACAAAGAGCCAGAGTGGATCATCTGCGACTCTTATCCACTGTTTTTTAGTTTTAGAATTAAAACGGGTAGAATTTCCTGCAGCCAAAAGAATTAGTGATAAATCGGTCAATTTTTGTCCTTTTCTCTCAATGTGTTAGGAAAATTATACACTCTAAGCACTTTTTGTTTGGCATCTGTAAGTAAATAAGACAAAGTTTGTAGTATAATACAAGCCAAAATAGAATTTGGAGAATAGAGTTGATTACAAAAGATAGTATAAACGAAAAATTGCAAGAGGTTACATATCCTGGATTTACAAAAAGTATCGTAGATTTTGGATTTGTTAAAAATATTGAGGTAAATGGGGATAGTGTAAAAGTTGATGTAGATATCAGCTCATCAGCTCCAGAGGTAAAAGAGGAGCTTGAAAAAGATATCAGAGTCAAACTTGAACTACTAAAGGCTAAAGATATCACTATCAATATCACTACTCCAAAGATGCCAAAAGAGTCTAGCTCAAAAGGTAAAAACATAGCTCCACAC
>QNZU01000081.1 GCA_003978405.1 Sulfurospirillum sp. | reverse complement strand
AAAACTTGAGCTTTACCTTCGCATCGACATTTTTACTATCCTTAAAAAGTGCAACATCGATGAGATTATCCCCCACACTCAAAGGCTTCTTTGAAGTAAGCACCACCTTGTATCCGTCAACCTCTTTTGTCTGATGAATCAAACCGCTGTTTCTTTGGCTCTTCATCGCTCCGCCACACTTACCCGCACCGCACTTCATACCCTCTGCATTTAAAGTAGATAATAGAAGTGAAGTTAATATTACTGCTATTGAAAATCTTTTCATAATTCATTCCTTTTTTAAATCTTCAGTCTGATTTTACAGGGTTTGTGTGTAGGGTTTGTGTAGATTTGTGATGAGATATCAAAAAAGGAATTCACATAGCATTTGCTATTTTAATACTATTTATAGATTCAATGTGCAGACTGAGTTAAGTTATATCTTACTCATCTGCTACAAAGTTAAGATAGGCATCTTTAAGCCTCAAAATATGCCTTTTGACATAATCGGTGCTTAGTCTATTTCTATTTAGGAAAGTTTTTTCAGTATCAAACTCATTATAAATTCTAACGGCATAAGCAGTCTCAAGTGTATTTCTACCATCATCATCTTGAACTGTGGTTCTAAGACCATAACTAAAGTCATTTTTACCCTTTAGCTGTACCATATAGTCTCCCACCCTTCTTGGAGTAAGAGGAAGAGCGACATTGATACCGATGTAGTTTTGATCTGTGTTTTGATAGAAAAAGCTCACACCTGTATCTCCAAAAAATTTCTTCATCCTCACTTCAAAGCCGTGATCTCCACTATAAAACTCACCACCAGTTAATCTAAAATTAGCATCAATCTGAGGAATATAGTAGCTATATATACCAAGATAATTTGTCCTAACATCAGGATCTATCTTCCAATCAGGCACATCTCTCTCTTCAAGATAATCAAGTTTCAAACTAAAAGTATGATTTTCATGAGCATAAGTTAAACTATCCATTGCTGCCCAAAAATCGCCATAGATTCCGGCACTTGCGATATTGATAAAATCTCCAAAAACATCACTTCTATGAAGCAAAAGACTTTTTAGTTTGTTTCCTTGGTTATAGTTTTTAAATGCACCATTATCTCGATCTAGCTCATCTGAGTGAAATAGAGGAAAATCTCCCAAGATATCAAGATCAAAGCCTTTGTATAGGTTGATTGATGCATAGGCTCTTGCAGATAGTAAATAATCAAGATCATTTAACTCAGTTCCTACAAATGTAATGAGTCCGGGAAAGAGTTGGATTCTTGTTTTGAATTGACTTGGATTTAACCCAGTATATTCAAGTTGAACACTACTATCATCAACTGCTTCAAGAGATAAAGATTTTCTAAAGTTTGCCATATTAGTAGGATTTGATAAGGCGATAAAAGCTTTGTAGGCACTTAGACTTCCTCTTAGTTGTTTCACCTTTGTATCGCTTTTTTTCATGACGAGGGTAAAGTTTTGATAAGGTGCTCCGCTTTTTGCTATGAATCCCAGTACCACACCAAAAGCATCAAGTTCGTTGTGATCTAAGACATTATTTTCATAAGCCACATAAATTGAATCTCCTAAGACTCCAACATCTACATTTTCAAAACCAAAATCTATCAAATTTTTGGAGAGTGAGTGCATATCAAAACCGTTATTTACATTGAGAGTCGCTTGGGTATTTATAGGCAGAACCATACAGTTTTGGGTTTGGGCTATAGGTGTCTTAAGAGGAACTTTGTCGTGATCGTCTCCAAGCATCATCTTTGCACTCAAACCAAAACTATACTTTTGCGAATCATCATCCAAATTTACTTTCGCCAAAAATGCCAAATCAACATACTGTGATATACTTGGTGGTGTATTTAGCCTAATTCCTATCTGTTTATCTTTTGAGTCATACTCACTTAGAAGTGTAGCAAAATCTGTTGCTCTTAATTCAATTGACCCAAATACTCCATCCAAAAGATTTATAGAGCTAAAACCATAACCTACACTACCTCTTAAAAAACCATACTCTTTAGTTGCAACTATATACTTGGCATCATAATGATCCGCCTGTCCACCAATATCTTGGATACCAAAAGCGATTTTGGGCATGTATTGATGATAAAGCGGTATCTGATACTTAAGTGAAGCAGATAGATCACGGATAAAAAAGTTGTGCCATCTCGTATAAGAACTTTTATCCTTTTTGTTTATATCTGCTAATCTTCCTATCACCTCAAGATTTGGTAAAAGTCCAAATCTTACAAAATACTGATCCGATTCATACCTGTCTCTTTCATACCTGAATCTATCAAGATCAACCTCGTTAGAGTAACCAAGCTCCATCTTCTCATACTCTAAAACCTCAGCTGTTGGTGTGTTGATAACACCACTCATACCTTGTAATGACATGGAGTTATAAAAGTTTGAAGAAAATAGAGCTGTAGATAGGATTGATGATAAAATAAATGATTTTTTTAACATAGCTTGTCCGTTTTTAGTATTATTATATCATAATATCGTGATAAATTGATTTGTTATCTATAATATTGCATCTATAAAAAGCCCTTTAAGCACTTCAACCCAGCCTATTTGATTATTTTGTAAAAATGCCGATAATACATTTAAACCCAAATTATCCAAAAGGATTTAAGTAGTGTTAGAATTTGCCAAAAAAGAGGGTAGTAAAGAGCTAACAACCCTGCACAAATGGAAAGTGCTTATTGCTGATGATGAAAAAGAGGTTCATAATATCACAACATCAGTTCTGTCAAAATTTGAATTTTCACAAAGAGGTTTGGAGTTTTTGCATGCATATAGCGGGGCTGAAGCTGTTGAAATAGTTCGTCAAAATCCAGATATCGCTCTTGTTTTGATGGATGTGGTTATGGAGAGTGATCATGCCGGTTTAAAAGCGATCAAAAAGATAAGAGATGAACTGCAAAACAAAGACACAAGAATTATTCTTAGAACCGGTCAACCAGGACAGGCTCCTCAAAAAGAGATCATCAAAGAGTATGATATAAACGACTATAAAGAGAAAACCGAACTCACTTCATCAAAGCTATACTCATCAATAATCACAGCACTTCGCTCTTATCAAGACATTATGACCATCAAACAGAGTAAAGTCGGTCTTACCAAAATCATAAATGCCACCAAGTCCCTTTTTAGTGAAAAATCTTTAACTCTCTTTACTGAAGGTGTTTTAACCCAACTTGTATCACTCTTAAATATTCAAATAGATTTAGATGAAAAATCCCCTCTTTGTGCATTTTTTGCAACACTTGAAAACGGGGAGTTTTCTATACTCTCATCAATTGGACAAAACAATCAAAACAATAAAATAAGTGAACAATCAGCATACTTCATGTATGAAGCTTTTGAAAAGAAAAAGAGTTTCTTTAAAGAGGATGTTTATGTCGGTTTTTATGAGTCTGAAAATGATAAAACTATCTTTTTATATCTAGAAGGATGTTCAAAACTCGATGAAATAGATAAAAATTTACTAGAGATATTCTCCCAAAATATCTCTATCGCTTTTAACAATCTATGTCTTAATGATGAGATGATCAATACACAAGCTGAGATAGTAAAAAAACTCGGAGATGTCATAGAGAGTCGTTCAAAAGAGACTGCCGATCATGTCTCAAGAGTAGCCCACACTTCATATATTCTTGCCAAAGCTTATGGTCTAAGCGAAGAAGAAGCTACAAAAATCAAACTTGCTTCACCAATGCACGATATCGGCAAGGTCGCAATTGCAGATGAGATTTTACTCAAACCTGGCAAACTAAGCGATGAAGAGTTTGAAAAGATGAAAGAGCACTCTCAAATTGGTTGGGAGATTTTAAAAGATTCAAAAAGAGAGATTTTAAGAACAGCCGCACTCATCGCCAGAGATCATCACGAAAAATGGGACGGAAGCGGATATCCAAATGCTCTTAAAGGTGAAGAGATATCTATCTATGGAAGAATCTCTGCTGTTGCTGATGTTTTTGATGCACTAAGCAATGAGAGGGTCTATAAAAAAGCCTGGCCGATGGATAAAGTTTTAGAATTTTTCAAAGAGCAAAGAGGAAAACATTTTGAACCAAAACTGGTAGATCTCTTTTTTGAAAATCTTGATCTCATCACTGGTACCAAAAAAAGATCTTCTGTTGAGATGGGAGATCACAAGTATATAAAAAATTTAAAGCTAAGTGCATCTGAATTTTCAACAGATCTTTTGGAAAAGCTACTTTTTGAGGATAGTGGTACCAAACTTGTTGTGGGATACATCTCTCCAAATATTGACTTTGAACTCTATGCAAAAAAAATAAAAGATTTTTTTGGTAACGATATCAAAGTCCTGCTCTCTTCTAGTGCTGGAGAGCTGTGCAATATCAATCCCGGTAACAACTCAAATATCTATCTAAACACTTTAGAGAATTGGGATACGATAGTATTGCAAAGTTTTAACAGCCAAATGATAAAAGATATTCACACTTACACCATTCCTCTGCATAATGAAGATATCAAAAATGAAGATATTAAGCTTAGCTCTTCTCAAAGAGTCCAGATGATAGAAGAGGAGTTTAAAAAGCTTGAAATTCCCAAAAATATAGATCATAAAAGAAGCTTTGCATTAACAATGATAGATGGTGTATCAAACAGCGAAAGCTTTTTTATGGAGGCTTTGTATAAGAGCAATAAATTTGCATGTAACATCATAGGAGGCTCTGCCGGAGGGAAGTTTGACTTTAAAGATACATACCTCTTTGATGATAAGAGTGTTGTCGAAAACCATGCTGTGATATTTTTAATCGAGCTTGAAGAGGATATAAGATTTGGTATATTAAAGACACAAAATTTTGCAAAAACAAAGCACTCTTTTACCGTCATAGAGGCAAATCCAGCTCTTAGATATGTAAAAACAATCAAACGAATGGGTAGTCAAAAGAGTGAAAATATTATAGATTATTTTTGTTCGGTATTTAAGTGCGATGAGACAATGCTTCAAAGAAAATTTGAGAAGTTTGCTTTTGGAATAGAGATCGATAACGAACTATATATCAAATCTGTATCCAAAGTAGATCTAAAGAGCAAAATGGTCTATTTTTACAGTGATATAGACTTTGGTGATGAATTGTATCTGTGCAGAATTACTGATATCATCAGGCAGACAAACAAAGATTATGAAACATTTTTAGAAAATAAAAACTCAAAACCAATCGGTGCGATCTTGAATGACTGTATTTTAAGAAGAGTAAATAACACTAAAAAGATTTCAAAATTAAATACTTTTGATGAAGTACCATTTATAGGACTCTCTACATTTGGAGAGTTTATGGGAATCAATGTCAATCAAACACTAACTGCTCTATTTTTCTTTAAAGTTCAAAAAGATGAAAAGTTTGAAGATTTTTATACCGATAACTTCATAACCCAATACTCAAACTATAAAAGTTTCTTTAGAGAAAGAGAGCTAAAGCAGTTAAAGTCAAATGAGTTAAGAGATAACTATAAAGCATTGGATGAGTTAAACCACAAACTTGAAGAGAAGATAGAGGAGATCGAAAAATCCAAACAACAGTTAGTCCAATCTGAAAAAATGGCAAGTTTAGGAGGTATGGTTGCGGGTATTGCTCATGAAATAAATACTCCTGTTGGAATGGCTCTAACTGGTATTACTCATCTAAAAGATGAGACAAACTCTATCAAAAAGCTTTTTGAAGAGAAACAACTTAGTGAAGATGAATTTATATCCTATCTTCAAGAGAGCCATCAACTAAACCAGTCTATTTATAACAATCTCTCCAAAGCTGCCGAGCTTGTAAAGAGTTTCAAGCAAGTAGCCGTAGATCAAAGCAGTGATGAAAACAGAGTATTTTATCTAAAATCCTATACAGATGAGATACTTCTTTCACTACACAACGAGCTAAGAAAAACAAAACACAAAATAGTAGTTGATATTGGTACCGATATCAAGTTAGATTCAAATCCAGGAGCATTTTCACAAATATTGACCAATTTTATTATGAACAGTATTATCCACGGGTTTGAGAATATTGATGAGGGAGAGATCAAAATCTCTGCATCGGTTGATGAGTCAAATAATCTGATTTTGATATATGAAGACAATGGCAAAGGTCTAAACCAAGAACAAAAAGAGAAAATCTTCGAGCCGTTTTTCACTACCAAAAGAGGCAAAGGAGGAAGCGGTCTTGGTATGAATATCGTATATAACATCATCACATCCAAACTAAAAGGTGAAGTTGATGTTCAAAGCCAAGAGGGCAAAGGTGTCCGTTTTATTATGAGCTTTAAAGATATACTTGTATAGAATTGTTCCTCTAGGGTTTTTAGAGGAACCCTTTATAAGAAGAGGAGCAATTTTAGATGATCATTACACTTTTATTAATACTTACAATCTTGTTTTTTGCTATTGAGATACAAAAACATTTTCATATTCCATCACCTATATCTCTAATAGTCCTAAGCTACCTTTTTTACTTTGCTTTTCCAAATCACAAACTCTTTTCAGAAGATGAGTTTGCCGAATTGGAGCTGTTTTTAATACCTATTTTGATCACCTCCGATGCTTTGGAGTTGAAACTAAATGATCTTAAGAGAAATTTCTGGAGTCTTCTTTTTTTGGCAGTATTTGCGGTAGTCTTGTCGATTGTTGCAGGATATCTTATAACTGATACTCTCTTTGGGGAGTACCATCTATCTACAGGAGCCATTATAGCACTCTTTGCAATGGTCTTGGCTACTGATCCTGTCTCTGTTGTGAGTGTATTTTCAAACTTCAAAGTTCCTCACAAACTAAAGATTTTGGCAGAGGGGGAGTCGCTTTTCAATGATGCTACGGCACTGATTATCTTTAGTTTTATCGCCCTACCTATGATGCAAGGAGAGAGTGTTGGTGGAGTAGATATTGCGGTAATTAGTCTAAAAGTGATTTCTATTTCTGTTCTTATCGGTTTTCTTGTAGGTTTGATCGGTATCTTTTTGATGCAACAAACACAAGATCATATGAGCGAATTACTTCTTATTTTAATAACTGCTTATTTGTCCTTTGAAATTTCAGAGCATTTTCATGTTTCTGGACTCTTATCTGTTATAGTTGCGGTAATTACACTCAATCACATCACCGAAAAATCACTCAAACAGGCACAACGGGATATCAGAAGAAAAAGAAGCAGTCCGATCAAGCAAAAAAGTTTTTTAAATACCATCACAAATCTCACAAAAAAATTTAAAAAAGATATCACAACAATAGACAGACATGAACAAAATCTCGACTATATAAGAGTTTTGTCTCTTTTGGCAAACGCACTACTTTTTATCTCGATGGCAAGTATTGTAGATATTGAGTTACTTTACAGGTACCAATATGAGATATTTATGATGTTTGTTGTTACCACTCTTATCAGAGCTCTTATCATGGCAAAATTTTCCATCATTTCAAACAGTTTTAAAACAATGACTGATATCAATTTTAGGTGGTGGTCGGTGCTACTGTTTTCAGGGATAAAGGGAGGTTTATCAATCGTAATGCTGACTTTGCTTCCGGATAACTTTGAACACAAAGAGATGTTTGAAGCGATAGTGGTCGGAGTGATACTGCTCTCAACTTTTGTTTATGCAATCTCTTTGGTACTAATAATCACCAAATACAAAAGAGTGTTTGAAAAGGAGTATGAGCTAGAACATCACAAAGAGTAGATGTTAAATTTAAACTAATTTGTTATAATTTCAAAAATCATAAAAAGGCTCCAAAATGCACAGAAAAAAGATCTACAATCCCTCCTCACATGAGAAGGTAAATGACAGAAAAGTGTTTGGCGGAAATCCTACAGGTATCTTTGAACTGAACAAAATCAAGTATCAATGGGCATACAATCTTTGGGATATGATGCTAAACAACACATGGTTCCCAAAAGAGGTTGACCTAACCGGTGATGTGAGGGACTACAAGCAACTCACCCCCTCAGAAAAAAATGCCTATGACAAGGCTCTCTCACAACTAATTTTTATGGATTCACTCCAGACAAACAACCTAATCGACAATGTAAATCCCTATATCACCTCACCTGAAATCAATTTGATTTTGGTTCGTCAAGCCTTTGAAGAGGCTCTACACTCCCAAAGCTATGCCGTGATGGTCGATAGTATCTCACAAAACAGTGATGAGATTTATGATATGTGGCGACAAGATGCTACTTTAAA
>QNZU01000039.1 GCA_003978405.1 Sulfurospirillum sp. | reverse complement strand
TTAAATCTGTTATTACAAAATTAGCAAATGCGGATCTATTAGAAGAAAGATATAAAGACCATAGTTTGATTGGAAACTATTTAGGTTGTAGAGAGTGTCATATTAAGCCTGATTTACTTTTGATATATAGAGTTGATAATGATATTTTAGAGTTAGCCTTAGTTAGAGTGGGTAGTCATTCTAAGCTCTTTTGATTAAGGATAACAAATCCTTGGATGCTGAATAGGCTACCCTGCCGAGATTTCTAACTTTATTTTGTTAAAATACTTTAAGAGTTAAGAAACTTGACTGAGTAAAATCGCTTATTCATAAAGACAGTCGTTATCATCTTACGATTATATACCATATTAAGACAAAACTTTTTAAGTGAATACTAAAAGATGATAACACTTCACTGGATAGGCATATTTTAATAGGTGAATAAGATGCTTGATAAAATCAATAACTGGATCGATCAAACCTTAAAAGATTATTTAGATCAAACTGTATCTTGTGGGCAATTTTGTTCACAGTTCAATGGTTTTTATCCTGCTAAATTTCTATCAAATAGCTCTTATGTGATAGTTGATAAGTTACCAAAACCAGACTTTCCAGAATTACGACAAGCAGGATTTGGAAACTTTATCGATATGGATGTAGCAGGAATCACCTATAAAAATACTTATTTTATAAAAAAAGGGCATGAAAACGATATTGCTTTACATTTCCATGAGCTTGTTCATGTTATACAATGGAAACACCTCGGAGCAGTTCCATTTATTCAGCGTTATATGGAAGAAATCAAAAAATTTGGTTATCAGAATGCACCTCTTGAGAAAATGGCCTATGAGTTACAAGATCATTTTTCTAAAAGAAGGCAGCCAATAAATATTCCAGATTATGTCAAATCTAAAATATATCAATCGCATATAGCTGATACAGATTTATTTATCATACACAAAAAGTAAATTTTGTCGATATGTAGATATAATGGTATGTAATAAATAGTACAGATAAAGGTTTTTAACAATGAATATAGTTCATATCCTACCCAAATTTGACACAGGTGGAGCAGAAAAGTTTTGTGTAGATATCTGCAATACTTTAGCCGATGATCCAAAAAACAGTGTTACTCTTCTTGTTTTAGGAACAATTGATGAAGATGAGATACTCGCAAAGCAAGTTCAATCAAATGTAAATTTGATTGCTCTTAATAAAAGAGGCAAAAGCATTAAAATCATATTTGATCTTATAAAGATGTTAAAAAAACTTAATCCAGATATTACTCACACACACTTAAGAGCACAAGCTTACTCAGCCTTGCCAATAATCATTACGAAAGTTGCAAATGTTCATACAATTCACAATTTGGCACAAAAAGAGATAGGTCCTAAAATTCGATCTCTTTATAGATTTTTGTATAGAAATTTCAATTTTACACCGGTTGCTATCAGTAAAGAGGTACTTATATCGATGCAAAAAGAGTATGGTAATAATTTTCATCAAATGATCGATAATGGGGCAAAAGCTTTAACAAAAACAGAACTTTTTGATAGTGTAAAACAATATGTTGATTCATTAAGAGATACTCCAAATACTAAAGTATTTGTAACTGTAGGAAGATTAACTGAACAAAAAAATTATCTAATGTTAATTGAACTCTTTGAAGAGCTTATTGATGAAGGGGAAGATGTAAAACTTATCATAATTGGTTCTAAAACAAATGATAAAGAGTATGCACAAAAGTGCATTGAATCTGTAAAAAGCGAAGATAAGATTCAACTCATAGGAGAAAAAAGTAATATCGGGGATTATGTGTTAAACTGTGATACATTTTGTCTCTCCTCAATCTATGAAGGAATGCCTATCTCTATCTTAGAAGCTATGTCAGCTGGAAAACCAACTATCTCTACGCCTGTAGGAGGTGTTGTAGATATCATCACTGATGGTGTAAACGGCTATTTGAGTGAAGATATTGATAAAAAAAGTTATAAAGATACTATAAAACGATATATTAAAAATCCAGATTTTGACAGCTTGAAAATTCAAGAGATATTCAATCAAAACTACTCCATTGAAAAGACTGCAAAAGAGTATAAAAAGTTGTATGAAAAAACTATAATCTAACTATAGGGTAACTCTAAATACCCTATATATAATCTTCATCTTTTTTGTAATAGTAATAGACTACATATGATACCATAGCCAAAATCCACCAGTAATCTTTGTGGTGCAATGTTGGTATCGTAAGACTCATCAATACTGTCGAAAGAGATGCTACATAAATCCAAAAGTAGTCACTTTTATATATCTCTTTTATTTTTGAAGTAAAGAGCAAAATGATAAATAATAGATATGTTAAAAATGAAAATACTCCTGATTCAGCAAAGACTTTGATAAAATTGTTGTGTGAAGGATATGCTTCTTCTGGTATATATTCATTGATATATCTATAAGAGACCTTTGGAAACTGACCAAAACCTACACCCAAAAGGAAGTTCTCCCGTATCATATCAGCTCCCGCTTCCCAAATCACAAATCTTTCGTGCATAGTTCCAGTTTTTTTACTTCTCTCTTGAAGTCCTTTTGCCGCAGATGTTCCACTCATATACCATGCCCCACCTATCGCTATACTGATAAACAACAATAAAGCTCCAAGACCTTTGGGTGTAACAATGGCACTCATGATCTCTTTAAACTTAACTATAAAGATAAAAATACTCAAAACAATCAACACTAAAAAAGATGTTTTTGAACCGGCATATATTAGGGTATAAAAAAAGAGAAGCTCACTACCTATTAAAAAGATCCAATTTCTATTTTCTTTAAATAGATAATAGGTAATAAACATAGTCGCCAATACCTGAGCAGCAAACTCATTTGGATCTTCTGTACCTCCTGATCTTCTAAATGTCCATTCATCAAAAGGATCATTATTATAAGCTATAATTGATGAAACGATGAGAGAAAACCAGATCATATACAAAAACAATTTGAAATTTTTTGTGTATGTAACATAGATAAAGATTACAAAAAACGATAACATCCTCATAATTGAAATCGTAAACATATCAGTGATATACATTTGATCTTGCTTGACAAAGTATGTAATAACTGTAACTAAAGATATCGTAAATAAAAAAATCAAAAATGCTTTTACAGGTCTTGTTTTAGGTTCATTAATCATCTCATAAAACTCTTTAGCATGAGTAATCATAAATAAACCAAATGCCAATTTGATAATCGGCTCACCTACATATTTGGTTGCAGCAGCATCATTAAATGAAACAAAAATGAACAAAAACAGTGTAAAATATTTTATATATTGAACTAGCACCTATAAATCCTCCTCGCTTATCATATCACAGATCATTTTATCTCTTTTTTTTCACTCTCTCTAGCACTATCTTAGCAAAATAAAACTCCACTAACACCATAGAGAGGTTTAATCCCAAAAATCCTATGATTGGCGAATGAACCAACATAGTATGCACCCAAATAACTACGAGTATCAATCGAACAAGATTTAATTTTAGCTCTAAATTATTAAAATTAAAGGTTTTAGATAGTAGAGAGAACATTCCAAGATATGCACTTACTAAATAACTCTCTACCAAAATAAATACAAATATAGCAGTATCAACACTCAAATATGATGGCTTGATAAAATAAACAAATAGTGCCATCACAAAAGAGAACAGTAGTGAACCTATGATAAATAGATACTTGTATGAAAACATTTTATTGATATAGAGTTTAATTTCATCCGTATTTGAAATGTTAAATTTTGAGATAAGGTATGATCTTATAGATACCGACAAAACGATAATCATTCCACCAAAACTTGTCGCATAACCAAGCTCTGCAAGGAGTTTTGTAGCATTATGCTTTGTAAGATATAGTATTGGGTAGCGACTTGTATATACATAAAGAATAGATATAACATATGTAGTTAGTGCAAAAAATAGTATCTTTTTAAATCTAGTAAAAAAAACTCTTTTATGAGTTTTATTTGAACTAAATTTAAAAGCCTCTTTTAGCGAAATAAAATCATATCTAAGATTGTAAAATATTATGAAAATAAAAGGCAGTATAAATAACATCAAATATATCTCATCTAAACTAAAACTCTTTTGGGAGATAAATATATATGCTAAAAATACGATCCTAATAAGTGTTAAAATCACGGCATTATAAAAAATCATATTGATCTTTTTGTTTGACAAAAATATATTTTTGAAAAAGACCCATGAAAGTACCGCAAATGCAGATAAATATATATATGTCCTATCTAAATCTATATGATTGACACCAAAAAATTTATCTAAGAAATCTCCAAAAAATGTTTCACTAAAGATCACCATCAAAATGAAGATGATTATCTGCATAAAGGCATTGATATATTTGGTCGTATCGTAAAGTTGGTTGTATCTTAAAAAACTAGTTACCACACCAAACTCAAAGACAAAAGATAACATCATCATTATATTTAGTGCTGCAGAAAAGTTTGCCATGGATTGAAGATTTAGAGTATATGGTATCAAAAGCACTATTATGTAGGTAGAAAAACTATATATCAAACTTGAAAGAGTATATAGCATCCCTGGGTTATGAAGCAAGGATTTTATCTTTGATAGCATTAAATACCTTTTTGTCTTTTTAATACTATCGGTTATTTTACTATAAAATTTAAGAAAGTTTATATATTGGAGATAAACTCCGCAATTAAATGCGAAGCTTATGTGTTAAAATTATCCTTTGATAGATAGTACTTTAACTCTAGTATGCTCTCTTCTAAAACCTTTTTTTAGTTTTGAGTCTTTTCTTCTTCTTTTTTTGTAGATAATGACTTTTTTATCTTTACCGTGAGCTACGACTTCAAGCTCTACTTTTGCACCATTAACAAATGGAGTACCAACTTTAAGCTCTTTATCATTTAGAGCAAGAACCTCTTCGACAACTACTTTGTCTTTCGGGGAAGCGTCAAGTTTGTCAAGATTTAAAAAATCTCCCTCTTGAACTTTGTATTGCTTTCCACCGTTCTTAATGATAGCATACATATTTTTTGTCCTTCAATTAAAATAGGTGTGGATTTTACCTCTTTTATCTTTAAATATTGATTAAAAAGGGTAGATACTAAAATACATACTCTGTATCGGCTATTGCAATCGCATCTATCTCTATCTGAGCTCCCTTTGGAAGCTCTTTGACTGCCACAGTGCTACGAGCTGGGAATCTACTTGTAAAAAACTCTCCATATACGGTATTTACTGCTATAAAATTATCCATATCAGTAAGATATATAGTTGTTTTTATGATGTGATTAAGATCACTTCCCGCCTTTTTCAAAACTGCTTCAAGGTTTTTAAGAACTTGTCTAGTTTGTTCTTTAATATCGCCTTCAATCATCTTGCCATCAGTTGTTAATGGGATTTGACCTGAAGTATAGACAATATCTCGAACTTTGATTGCTTGTGAGTATGGACCAATAGCAGCCGGTGCTTCGTCTGTTTGAACTCTTTTCATAATGTAATATTCCTAATTTATTTGATTCTTATTCAAGTATTTGACAATTATACCAAAAACTTTTAAATTAAATATTATTTTAAAGTTTTTATTATACAATGTAACCAGAATTTAATAATTGGAGTTAAGATGAAAAAGTTTATAACCGCATTAAGCTTGATGGCATCACTATCGGTTGCATCCCAAGCAGATGATTTTTTAGATTATGTAGGTCTTGGTGTTGCACTTCAGGATGTTGAGAGCCCAAATTTTGATAACGGAACAGCAGTGGTACTTACGGGTGGAAAGGAGCTCTATTACGGTTTAGGTATGGAGATGGAAGGAACTACCAGTGTAAGTAAAATGGAAGGTAAATTTAATGGTATCAAAGATGAGATAGATTTTTGGTCACTTGGAATGTACAGCACCTATATCTGGAAACTTGGAAATTTAAATATCAAGCCAAGACTTGGTATTGTCTATAGAAGCCTAAAATCAAATATCGATATCAATGCACCTAAAGTTCCAGTAGTTGGTACCGTATATCAAAATACTGATGTAAGTGGTATTGGAGTTAGTGGTGGTATTGGCTTTAGTTACAATCTTGGTCAAGGATACAATATCTACACAAACTATACGAAAATTGAAGATGAGTTGGATCACTTGACTTTTGGAGCAGAGTATAAATTTTAATTTTTAGAGTCGAAACTTATTTCGACTCTTTTTGTTCTAAGCTATATAGGTGATTTGTAGCCTGAACATATCCGTCAACAGAACCACAATCAAACCTTTTTCCTTCAAACTTATATGCTAAAACCATACCTTTTTTTGCAAGATGAAGCAATGCATCGGTGATTTGAATCTCTCCATTTTTCCCAGGTTTTGTCTGTGCAATTGCATCAAAAATATCTGGAGTCAAAATATATCTTCCTATGATTGCAAGATTTGTAGGAGCTTCATTTACTTCAGGCTTTTCTACCATATCATTAATCATATAGACTCCATTTTCCATCTCTTTACCATCAATCACACCATATTTATAAACTTCCTCTTTTGGTACTTCCATAATAGCTACAACAGAGCATCTATATTTTTCATTTAAAGCTATCATCTGCTTTAAAACCCCATCACCACCAGGATTGATACAAAGATCATCTGCTAAAACTACACCAAACGGCTCTCTACCAATAAGTGCCTGACCTTTTAATATCGCATCTCCAAGACCTTTCATCTCAACTTGTCTGGTGTAAGTAAAGGTACATTTTGTAATTAGTGATCTAATTTCATTTAAAAGATGCTCTTTTGAAGTTCCTTTAATCTGGTTTTCAAGCTCATAAGAGATATCAAAGTGATCTTCAATCGCTCTTTTTCCTCTTCCTGTAATTATAGCCATCGTATCCATTCCAGCTTCAACAGCCTCTTCGACACCATACTGAATCAACGGCTTTGTAAGAATTGGCAACATCTCCTTTGGCATCGCTTTAGTTACTGGTAAAAATCTTGTTCCATATCCGGCTGCTGGGAACAGACACTTTCTAATCTTCATCAACTCTCCTTTTATATTTTATCCATAAAGTATCATATGCTTCTATCTCAATAGAATCACCTTCAATTTTAGATTCATAAATCAATTCATAAGGTTCTTCCAAAAAACCTGGCAATTGATAAGATATCGGCATATTTGAAAAATTATTTATTGTTAATATGCCAAAATTATCATCATCTTTATATCGTTTTAGAACAAAAAGTTCATTTTCTGCCTGAAGTGTTTCAAATTTACCATACGGATCAAAAGATGGCTCATTTTTTCTGATACCAAGCAGTCGTTTATAGTGATTAAATATCAAATTTCTAAGAGTACCGCTCTGCTCAATCTCCTCACATAAAAAATCATAATTGAATTTTTGACGATTAATCGATCTTAAAATTCCTGTACTTTTAACAGCATCTTCATCGCTAATCGAACCTACAAGTGAATGAAAATATACTCCTGGGACTCCAGGCATTACCAGCTTTAGAGCTTGGATTACCATAAATTTTTTAGCTCTAATTTTTATTTCTTCATCTTTTTTAGAGATGATATCTATGTAACTGGCATTTAACTCATAAGGAGATTTATAACCATCTCCCATAGCCCTATATGATACATACCCTCCATTTTCCTCTACAAAATCGATTACTCTTTTAATCTCCTTTGGCTCAAGGATATCGCTAACTGGTCTAAGACCACAACCATCATGACTGGCTATAAAGTTAAAAAAGCAGACCTTGTCACTTGGAAGAGTCAAGCTATCTACCCATGATTTTAGTTTTGAAGTATCAGAGCTTAAGAGTGTGTGAGCCGCGAGTGGCGGAAGAGCAAAGTTATAGACCATCTGTGCCTCATCATCACCGCTTCCAAAGTATGAGATATTCTCTTTGTGCGGGACATTGGTCTCAGTGATGATGATAATCTCCGGAGCGACTTTGTGTATCACATCTCTCATTAGCTGAATCGCTTCATGAGTTTGAGGCAGATGTATGCAGTTACTACCTATCTCTTTCCACAAAAAGGCGATTGCATCAAGCCGTATCAATTTGGCTCCCTTTTGCACATAAAACAAAAGCACATCAAGGATTGCAACCATCACTCTATAATTTGCGTAGTTTAGATCAACTTGATCTTTTGAAAAAGTGGTCCAGATATATCTGCTTTTTTCATCCTTGTCTTTATACTCGTG